>PNLC01000102.1 GCA_013822885.1 Bradyrhizobium sp. | reverse complement strand
GACGTCGTCCTCGATGACAGCGGTCTCGCCGCAGACGAAGCCGGTCGCATGATCGAGGAAAATACCGCGGCCGATCAAGGCAGCGGGATTGATGTCGGTCTGAAACACCGCCGATGAGCGGCTCTGCAGATAATAGGCAAAATCCTTGCGGCCCTTCCTGTACAGCCAGTGCGCCAGCCGATGGGTCTGCAGCGCATGGAAACCCTTGAAGTAGAGCAACGGATCGATGAAGCGCGAGGTGGCTGGATCGCGGTCGTAGACGGCGACCAGATCGGCGCGAAACGCATTGCCGAGATCGGGGTCGTCGCGCAGCGCCTCGTCATAGGTCTGGCGGATCAGATCGCCCGACAGCGCCGAATGATCAAGCCGCTCGGCGATCCGATGGATCACCGCATCTTCCAGGCGATCGTGATGCAGCACGGTCGAATAGATGAAGGAAGCCAACTCGGGCTCACGGCGGACGATGTCCTCGGCCTCGTTTCGCACACGATCCCAGATCGGATCGAGCGCGGCCAGCTTCGAACCCTGCGGATTGACCTGATGCACTGCCATCGGCTTTCTCTCGTTTGCGTTCGCGAATTCGCTTCTTTAATGGATACTATAGCACGGCGGGCAGATTTCTGTCCCCGGGCGGGCGCCCGGCTTATCACCCCGGGCGGCCTCTCGGGTCTGTTCAAGGTGGTCAGCGAATTCTGGAATTCAAGCCGTATTGGGTCCGGCTATTGGTGAATTTCGGCAGGCATCCCGTTCCCGGATGCTTGCCTGAGGGGGGTAGTCACATCAGCACGCAGACCTTGGGCGCGCGCGTCGCGGACGTGCGGGCAGCCTGGATCGCCGCCATCGCCATTCCCATGATGTTGCTGGCCCCTGCCCTGTGGAACGGCTACCCCCTGCTCCAGTGGGATACCGGGGGCTATCTGGCACGATGGTATGAAGGATATTTGGTGCCGAGCCGCTCCACGGCGTTCGGCCTTTATCTCCATTTCGGCGAAAATTCGAGTTTCTGGATCAATCTCGGCGTACAGGCGCTGGCAACGCTGTGGATCCTGCAGCTGACGCTCCGTGTGCTGGGCATAAGCCAGCCGTTGCGGCTGCTGGGCATCGGCCTGGCGCTGAGCATCACCACCTCGCTGCCCTGGCTTGCGAGCATGCTGCTGACCGACATCTACGCCGGGCTGTCGGTGCTGGCGCTCTTCATTTTGGCCACCTGTGGCGACGATACCTCGACACCGGAAAAATGCCTGCTGTTCACATTGACGGCGTTCGCCGCGTCTTCGCACAGCGCGACGCTTGCCGTGCTGCTCGGACTGTGTTGCGTCGGCTGGATCGCGCTGCCCTTCCTGAATGGACGAATCTCCGTTGCCGGGCTGGCGCAGGGCAGCCTGACGATCGTCGCCGGCGCCGCGCTATTGCTGTCCAGCAATTTCGCGCTGTCGGGACAATTGGCGTGGACACCTGGGGGTTACGGCGTCGCGTTCGGGCGGATGCTGCAGGATGGCATCGTCGCGCAATACCTGCGGGATCATTGTCCGCAGCAGAACTTGAAACTGTGCCCCTATCGCGATCGGCTTCCCGCCACGGCCGATCAGTTCCTGTGGGGCAACAGCATGTTCAACACGCTCGGCCGCTTCAAGGGACTGAACGACGAAATGAGCTTCATCGTACTGCGCTCGCTCGCCGAATATCCGGCCTGGCAGGCCCAGGCGGCGGTAACCGGCACCGCACAGCAACTGGTCCATGTCGCGACCGGCGAGGGTACGGATGGCTGGCTCGGCCACACCTACGGCATCGTCGAGCGGTATCTTCCGGCTCAGGTGAAGCCGATGCGCGCGGCACAGCAGCAGCGCTGGCATTTCGACTTCACCGCGATCAACTACATCCATGTCCCCGTCGCGCTTGGCTCGATGCTGCTGGCTGCAATGCTGTTCGGCCACGGGCTCCTCCGCCGACGGCTCGATCGGATCACTCTACTCGCCGGAACGGTCTCGCTCGCCCTGCTCGGCAACGCGTTCGTCTGCGCCGTCATCTCCGGCCCGCACGATCGCTATGGCGCACGAATGGCGTGGCTTGCGACCACGGTAGTGCTGGTGGCGGCGATCAGACATTTCGCCGGCAAGAGCGCAAAGCGCGAGCGCTCACTGCCGCCGTGACAGGAAGTCGGTGACGCCGGCCTTGTAGACCTTGTCGCCAACGGCGCGCATGTGATCGCGGTTCGGGATGTCGAGCACCTCGGCGCCCGGGATGATTTTTCCAAGCGCCTGCGCCGAGCCCGCGATCTCGTCCCTGGTGCCGACCGCGATCAATACCGGCACGCCGATGCCTGCGGCTTCCTCAGACGTCATCAGGCGCCGCGATCCGCGCAGGCAGGCGGCGAGCGCGCCGCGGTCGGAGCGGGTCTGGTCGGCAAAGGCGCGAAACGTCCGCCCGACCGGATCGGTGACGTCTTCCAGCGACGGCGCCTCCAGCGCTGCGGCGACATTCTCGCCGGGCCCGCCGCCCTCGATCAGGCCGATGCCGATACCGCCGAGGACCGCCGAGCGCAGCCGCTGCGGCTGCTCGCGCGCCAAGACCGCCGTCATCCGCGAGCCCAGCGAATAGCCCATGATATCGGCGCGCTCGATGGCCAGATGATCCAATAGCGCAATGACGTCATTCGCCATGATGGCGATCTCGTACTGCGCGGAATCATAGAGCTTGCTGGAATCGCCGTGGCCGCGATTGTCGAGCGCGATCACGCGGCGGCCGTCTTTCTTCAAGTCCGATACCCAGGTCGGATAGACCCAGTTGACGTTCTTGCTTGAGGCAAAGCCGTGCACGAGGATGATCGGATCGCCCTCGCCTTCGTCGAGATAGGCAATTTCGACATCGCCGTTGTGAAAACTCGGCATCGACGGTTCCATCTTTTGGGGATCAGAATTGGCAACGTGCAACCGCAAGTCCAGCCTGAAGTCTAGGCTTGCGCGACTGTGCCTGCCAGCGCGACGCCCTGCGGCAGGCGTGCTGCCGCCGCCTGCAGTCGCAAGCGCCGGGCCTTCTTGCGGCGCAGCCACGCCATGGTTGCCCGCTCCGTGGTCGCCTTGATCGACGACAGAAAACCGAACAGCGCCAGCAACGCGCCGAACACCCACATCGTCAGATTGAAGGCGCCGGTCGCCAGCAGCAGCGCGCCGCGGCCAAGTGTCTTCAGGATGGCGCGGGTCTGGCCGCCCTTGGATTCAGCGAGCCGCGCGGCGCGTGCAACGTCCTTCGGCCCTTGCGCGATGCGCAGCGTGTCGAGCGCGCCGCGCGTTCCCGCCTTTTCGCCGACGCGTCCGACGTCTTTTGCCAGCCGCACCAGCGCGCCGGCCTTCTCGGCACGGAACGCGGCCTTGATCGCGCTGATGGTTTCTCCCGGCCGCAGCACCGAACTCCTGGCGACCGCCTGCTGCAGCACAGGCGCGTCGACGACATCGCGCGCCGAACGTCCGGCCCATTGCGTCAGGCCCTCGCCCAGCCGACCGACCTTGCGGGCGCCCTTGACCATGCTCAGACCCGCGCGCACCGGGCCGACGCCGCCGACCGTCACATAGGTCGCAGCGGTCACTGCCAGCCCGACCGTCGCAAGGCCGAGCACCAGCTGGTCCACTTCCTCGCCTGTTGCCAGATGTTTGCCCTCGCGCACGACGTCCCTGATATCGCCGTACACGAAGAGATCGCCGGCGACCGTGCCCGAGAGGCTTGCGAGATCGTCGGCGCTACCGGTCACGAGACCGGTGGCAAAGCGCCTGGCCATGTCCGAGGTCGAGTTCGATTCCGTGACCGCATCGCTCACGCGCTTCGTCAGTTCCTCGCTGACGGCAATGCCTCTGTCGCGCGCGAGTTCGACGAAGCTTGCCGCGAGGTCGGAATCATTGGCAGCCAGCGCCGCCTCGATATTCTCGGCAACCAGCCCGGGGTTGTTCCGCAGGGCAGAATTGAGCTGGAGGTCAGCGAGTTGCGCAGGCTCGTCCTGCGCCGCCAGGATGGCACCGGCGTCGCGGGCATGCGGCCACAGTGCCGCGCCCACGGCAGCACTGAGCGCCATGCAAGCAAAAGCCAACGCCAGGGCCGAACCGAGCCGCAACCGCCTCATCCCGGAAAATCCAATGTTTTCACTCCGCACAACATGGTGTGCCGTTTTTAAGACACAACTGCCCCGACGAAAGAAGGGCTTCTCTCCGACGACAAGATTGTGTCGAATTTGCATGAGCCAATGAGGGCGGAGACTTCCGGCAATCCGGGCTTTGGGAATTTGGGCTTCGGGAATCTGGGGCTCTAGGAATCATCTTTACCCGCCAGTATGGTGCGCAGCGTTTCGGGCGCCCGCGTCGTCTTGATTGTGTCCGCCCGCCATTGCTATCCAAGGTGAAGCTATGTCTGACCATGTCGTCCCGCATTTCCACAACGACGCCGGGGTCTCGGTAATCGAGATCGGCTCGCAGGAGTTCATGTGCGTGGGCGCCAATCCTCCGTTCGATCATCCGCATGTGTTTCTCGATCTCGGCAACGACAATGAGATCATCTGCCCGTATTGCTCGACGCTATACCGCTTTGCCGCCGACCTTGCCGCGGGCGAAGCCCGGCCGCCGGAATGCGTCCTGAAAGACAAGGTCGCCTGACCGGTCGGTGGCGGTCGCGCGCACCATCATCGTTGCTGGTGCCGGGATCGGAGGACTGACCGCGGCGCTTGCGCTCGCGGCTCGCGGCTTTCGCGTCGTCGTTCTGGAAAAGGCCGAACGGCTGGAGGAAGCCGGTGCCGGCCTGCAGCTTTCGCCCAACGCCAGCCGCATCCTGGTCGAACTCGGCCTGCAGCCCCGGCTCGCCTCTCGCGCCGTCACGCCCGACGCGATAACCATTGTGAGCGCGCGCGCAGGCGGCGAAATCGCCCGCCTGCCGCTCGGCGACGCCGCCAGCCGGCGCGCCGGCGCCCCCTATTGGGTAGTGCATCGCGCCGATCTGCAAGCCGCCCTGCAGGCCCAGGTCAACGATCACCCGGATATCGACTTGCGGCTCGGCTGCCAGTTCGAGGACGTGACCTCGCACGCCAAGGGGCTGACCGTGATCCAGCGCCGCGGCAATGCCCGGCAGTCCGAACTGGCGATGGCGCTGATCGGCGCCGACGGCATCTGGTCGGCGGTCCGCAATCACCTGTTTCCGGGCGTGCAGCCGCAATTCTCCGGCCTGATCGCCTGGCGCGGCACCCTCGATGCGACCACGCTGCCGCGCGAATATACCGCTCCGCGTGTGCAACTCTGGATGGGACCGGACGCGCATCTCGTCGCCTATCCGATATCGGGCGCGAAACAGATCAATGTCGTCGCCATCGTGCCGGGAACCTGGAACAGGCCGGGCTGGAGCGCGCAGGGCGACGCCAACGACCTCAAGGGCGCGTTCGCCTCGCGGCGTTGGCCCGCCACCGCGCGGATGCTGGTCGGCGCCGTCGACGAGTGGCGGCGGTGGGCGCTGTTTACGCTGCCCGATCTCGCCGACTGGAACAGTGGCGCCATAGCCCTGCTCGGCGACGCCGCGCATGCGATGCTGCCGTTCGCCGCGCAAGGCGCCGGCATGGCGATCGAGGACGCCGCGGTGCTCGCCAATTGCCTCAGCCAAAGCACCGGCGACAACATCGCGGGCGTTCCGGCCGCACTGAAGCGCTACAGCGGATTGCGGCGCGGCCGCGTGCTGCGCGTACAGCGCACCGCAAGGCAACAGGGCCGCATCTATCATCTGACCGGACCGCTGGCGCTGGCGCGCGACCTTGCCATCAAGGCGATGGGCCCGCAGCGCATGCTGGCGCGGCAGGACTGGATCTACGACTGGCGGGCGTGAGGCAGAGGCCGCTTAATTCGTCCCGGCGGCCTTCGGCCGGCTGCTCCTGCCGGCCGGCGCAGGCTTGATCGTTGGCGGAGTTGGCGCGGCCGCATTCGCATCCGGTTTGGAATCCTGGCACCGGCTTTTCCGCCAGGCTTCCTCGGCCAGTTTCGACTGTCCGCGCACCGCAATGTAGTCATTGCGGTAGGCAACCTCCGCCACCACGGAGCCTGCGACCCCGGTTTCAGCCTTCGACATCAGGCCCTGCAATTCCGCGGTCCGAGTTGCGAGCAACTTGCGCTCGGCCTCGAGCTGCTTGCAATCGTACAGATCGTATTTGGCGGGATCAGCGAACGCCGGGGAAATCGTCTCGCCCATCTGCGCACAACCCGACAAGCCGGCCCCGAGCGCGACCAGCGCCAGCGCGGCGAGGCTGCGCGAAAATGAACGGCGATCGGACGGAAAAAGGGGCATCGGACCTTCGTAGGCGGACATTGTTGAGATTGCCTAAAGCAGCCGCAGGTGTCGGCATTGAGGCTTTGCTTTGGTGCGCACCCTCGCTAAAGGAAGGGACGCGTTCAGACCGGACACTATCCCAATTCCAGTTCTCCGGTAAACGCGCTAAGTAACTGATTTAGCTGTAAAAGCGGGCGTGGCGAAACTGGTAGACGCAAGGGACTTGAAGGTTTGAGTGCGCTTGGGGAAACCCAGGCTGCAGAACTGCTCAAATTCGGGGAAACCTTTCACATGGCAATCCCGAGCCAAGCGCCCCGACCTGACGGTCGGAGCGAAGGTGTAGAGACTAGACGGGCAGCACCTAAAGGCGCGAATGCACCGATGGTGAAGGTATAGTCCAGACCACAAACGAGCCTGTCGCGCATGTGCGCCCGGGCAAGGCGGCGAAAGCCGTAGCTGGTAAGAAAATCCCTCGGTTCGAAAGGACTGTGCCGGTTCGAGCCCGGCCGCCCGCACCACGCTTCGCCCTGACGGCTACGCGCGGCGCAGCCACGCGAAGACCGTCAGGGCGAAGCGTGTCCGGCGTAGCTTGAGCACAGCGAAAGCGAAGACGGACTGCTGATGCAAGGGGCCACAATTGCCGCAAACCCATCTCTTCGAAATGCGCCGGCTCGAGATGCTGAGCAACACCATCTTCGGCGTTGCGATGACGCTGCTCGCCTACGATCTGCCGAAAGCCAGCAGCTTTACCGCCGCGCCCCGTTGGGTCGACTTGCTTAATGTCTATGCGCAACCGGTCATCGCACTGGCGATCAGCTTCGTCGTCGCCGGCATGTTCTGGTTCAGCCATCACCGGCGGCTTGCGGTGGCGCCGGAAGCCGAACGGGGCGTGGTGTTCCTCAATCTGTTCTTCCTGCTCTCGATCATCATCCTGCCGGTGACCAACGGCCTCTATGGCACCTATCGGCTCGATAGCGTCGTCGCGGTGATCTACGGCCTTCATTTGATGATAATCGCTGCATTGAATGCGCTGTTGTGGATTCTCGCGCTGCGCGGCCGCCACGATCGGCAACTGCTGGCAATCGCGCTGTTTCCGGTCTTCGTGTTCGTGCTCGCGACGGGAGTGGCCGCGGTCGCACCGAAGGCCGCGCAGTTCATCTGGGGCCTGGCGTTTCTCTCGCCCTTTGCAGGATGGCTGGCCCGACGTCGCAACGGTTAGCGCACCTTCGCCTCGCTCACCGTGAGCAGGCGGCTGGCTTCGTCAGAAATCATCCGCTCCATCGTTTCCTGAAATTCCTTGCGCGGCAGGCCCGGCGCGATCGGCGGAAGGAACGACAGCGTGATGGTGCCCGAGTGCATCATCAGCGTCTTCTTGCCCCAGAACAATCCGGAGTTACACGCCGCCGGCACCACGGGAACGGCGAGATTGGTGTAGAGCGCCGAGATACCGGCCGACTGGAACGTCATCGGCTGGTCGATCGCCTGACGCGTGCCTTGCGGAAACAGCAGCACCTTGCGGCCCTCGCCCGTCGCGCGCCTGGCTTCGTCCACCATCTGCCGCAGCGCCTGCCGGCCCGCCGATCGGTCGACCAGGATCATCGGATATCGTTCGAGGAACCAGCCGACGAGCGGCAGCTTCCGAAGTTCCTGCTTGGCGACGATGCTGGCGTCCGGAAAGATCGCGCAAAGCGCCACGGTCTCCCACAGCGACTGGTGATTGCAGGCGATGATGCATGGTCCGTCGGGCACGTTCTCGCGCCCGGACACCGTGTAGTCCAGGCCCACCACGTATTTCATCAGAAGCAGGATGCCGTTGGCCCAGACCTGCGACACCGCGCGCACGGTCGCGCTGCTGGCCTTGAACAGCCATAAAAACGGCACGCTCAGCGCAACCACGAGCGTCAGGATCACCACAGCCGCATCGAACAGGATCGATCTTACAGAGTGCAACGATTGTCCCCTCGGGCTCCCGCATCGACGCTCCCAATACAGCACTTTTCAGGCGTTGCACAATTCCGGCATGGGGCGCCTTCGCCACGCGAAACCGGTGTCCACTCCGGTCGAAAACGCCCTATGATCGAGGCATGCCGGCTTCCGAACAGATCACCATCGCGCCGCATCTCACCTTCGACGCCATCACCGCCGGCGAGCGCGGCGCGCCGCTGGTGCTGCTGCTGCACGGCTTTGCGGAATCGATGCATTGCTGGCGCGCCCAGGTCGCAGCGCTCGGCGACATGGGCTACCGCGCCATCGCACCGAGCCAGCGCGGCTATTCGCCGGGCGCGCGGCCGGATCCGCGCGAGTTCTCCCATTACCTGATCGACCGCCTGATGGACGACGCGATGGCGATCGTGGCGGCCTCGGGCTATGGCGATGCGCGGTTTCATCTGGTCGGCCACGATTGGGGCGGCAGCATCGCCTGGGGTCTGGCCGACCGTCATCACGAACGGCTGGCCTCGCTGACTATTCTTTCCCGCCCGCACCCCAATGCCTTCAACCGCGCGCTGCAGGCGACCGACGCCGAACAGGCGCAGCGCTCGCGCCACCACAAGGCGTTCCTGGAGCCGGACGCTGCCGAGGTCGTGCTGGCCGACAACGCCAGATGGCTGCGCGACCGCCTTGCCGCCAACGGCGTTCCGGCAGATGCGATCGAGGCGCATCTGGCCGTGCTCGGCAACAAGGACGCGATGGAAGGAGCGCTGGCCTGGTATCGCGCGCGCGGCGCGATCCGCGGGCCGCTCGGCCCGATCCGGGTACCGACGCTCTACATCTGGGGCGACGCCGACGACACCGTCGGCCGCATCGCGGCCGAAGGCACCGTGGATTTCGTCGCCGCGCCGTATCGTTTCGAGGTGCTCTCCGGCGTCGGGCATTTTGCGGCGGATCAGGCGCCGGAACGTGTCTGCGAATTAATGCTGGAACATCTCACCGCGCAGCCGGCCTGAGGAACGCAACGCACACAAAAATGTTATCATGCACAAAAGGAGTATGATGACATGGCTAGCGAACAACCGTCGGGCAAACCTGCCGCCACCGGGCGCAAACTATCCCCGGATCGGCGGTCATCCCAGCCCCAGCCGCAAATTCCCTCGCCGCTATCGAGCGATGGCTTGGAACTGGTGCGGGATACCCACTGCTGATTTTCACTGTGCTGGTTCGACCGTCATTGCGAGCGAAGCGAAGCAATCCATAGCGCGGCACAACGGATAGATGGATTGCTTCGCGGAGCCTGTCATCGGGCGCGCATTCGCGCGACCCGTTGGCTCGCAATGACGGGGGTAGATATGTGCGATGAAGCTAAGCGCTGGCGGCGAATTCCTGATGCCGGCCGGGCGCGGCGTCGAACAAGGCCTTCGTATATTCGTGCTTGGGCGCGGCAAAGACGTCGGCCGTGGCGCCCTGCTCGACGATCACCCCGCGTTGCATGACCGCGATCCTGTCACAGACTTGCGCCGCCACCCGCAGATCATGGGTGATGAACAGCACCGCCAGATCGAACTTGCGGCGTACTTCATCCAAAAGCTTCAGCACCTGATCCTGCACGGAGACATCGAGCGCTGACACCGGCTCGTCGCCGATCAGCAATTCTGGCTCCATCGCCAGCGCGCGCGCGATGCAGATCCGCTGGCGCTGGCCGCCGGAAAACTGGTGCGGGAAGCGGTCGATCGCGGCGGGCGGCAAATGCACGATAGCCATCAGATCGCGCGCGCGTTGCATTGCCTCCTTGCGGCTGAGGCCAAAGTTCATCGGTCCCTCGATGATCGCCTCACCGACCGTGCGGCGCGGATTGAGCGACCGGTACGGGTCCTGGAAAATGAACTGAACACGCCGACGCATCGGACGGAATTTTGATTCCCGCATCGCCGCGATATCGATGCCGTCGATCTTGATGCCGCCGTCGGTGGCGTCGACCAGCCGCGCGACGCAACGCGCCACCGTCGACTTGCCGGAACCGGACTCGCCGACAATGCCGAGCGTCTCGCCGCGCCGGATCGTCAGCGAGACGTCCTTGACCGCCGCGACCACGCGCGCCTTCGGCTGGAACAGCGAGCGCTTGCCGTAGGTCTTGAAGAGATTCTCGGTCTGCAGAACCACCGGTCCCGTCACCGGCAACCGCTTCGGCGGCGTCATGCTCGGCACCGCGGCCAGCAGCATCCTGGTATAGTCCTCGCGCGGCTTGCGCAGCACCTCCTCGCAGGGGCCCTGCTCGACGATCCGGCCCATCTGCATCACCACGACGCGGTCGGCGATCTCGGAAACGACGCCGAAATCATGGGTGATGAACAGCACGCCGGTTTTCTTGCGGCCCTGCATTTCCCGCACCAGCTTGAGGATCTGCGCCTGCGTGGTGACGTCGAGCGCGGTGGTCGGCTCATCGGCGATCAGCAACGCGGGATCGAGCACCAGCGCCGCCGCGATCATGATCCGCTGGCGCTGGCCGCCGGAG
>PNLC01000101.1 GCA_013822885.1 Bradyrhizobium sp. | reverse complement strand
TACACGCTCGACCTCGTGCTCGAACTCAACGGCGAGTGGCACGACAAGCAGCGCATCGCCGGCATTTCGGACCCCAATTCCGGCGGCACCACGGTCTATCTCTCGCCCGGCGTCCGCGTCGGTGTCGACCGCTTCTCGGGCTTCGTGTCCTTTGGCGTGCCGGTGATCAACCAGCACAACGGCGTCCAGTCCAAGCCCGACTATCGCGTTCTCACCGGTATCGGCGCGCGGCTCAATTGAGGAGTGCATGAGGGTCGTATTGACCTGCGTCAAACGGCACCACGCCCGGGACTGCTAGTAGGAGTTATCCGAAAGCTGCGGGCGAGGGCGTGACATGATCACCGGATGCCTGAAGGGGTTGATGATGGCCGGCCTTGCGGCCGGGTTTTCCGGCGCGGCGGAGGCTCAACCCTCTGATATCGGCAGGTCGGAATTTCTGTCGTCGTGCGCGAGCTGCCATGGTGCGGACGGAAAGGGCAGGGGACCAGTCAGCGAGCAGCTCAAGGTACCGCCGTCCGATTTGACGATCCTGGCCAGGAACAACAACGGGGTCTTTCCCACGAACGCCGTCTACGAAACCATCTATGGCTCGAAAACAGTTCCCGCCCACGGCACGCGTGAGATGCCGATCTGGGGCGAACGATTCAACCCCATCATCAACCTGCCTCACGCCGTCGATCCGTTTTATTGGAGGCTGGCCGGGCCGGAGAACAGCCCGGAGGTTGTCGTGCGAACACGCATCCTCGCCGTCATCGATTATCTGAATCGTATTCAGCAAAAGTAGCGACAGACGAGCATTGCTTGCCCCGCCGGGAGCCTGTTGGCTCGACACCGGTGATTTGCGAGCGTGGAAAGTAGGACTCGCAAGCCCGCAGGCATTGGAGACGCCGGTGGTGGACCCGTCGTCAAGCAGAATAGTGCTGCTGGCAAGCATCTTCAGAGCACGCTTTCTGGAGCAAAATCAGCTGTACGACTGCAATTACATGGTGTTCAATCCATAACTTCCTGCCCGAGCAGATGCTTGGCAGGGAAAGCCGGATGCGCCTTGCGTTCGATCCTGCCTCGCGGGGGAGGTGCGACGGAAACTGGACATGGTGGCGTCATGAGCAGCCAGCCGAATCCGGATCAGCCGGACGCCCTTCAGTGGAAGAGGTCGTCGCCGGGCGTCGGGAGCGAGACGCTGCAAGCCGAACGCCGCCAGCTTACTGTGGCATTTGTCGACATCATCGGCTCGACACCCCTGAGTGAGCGCATCGATCCCGAGGAGTTTTTCGCGGTTATCAGAACCTACCGCGATATCTGCGACGAGGAGATTCGCCGCTACGGCGGTCATATCGCCAGACTGATTGGGGACGGATTGTTGGCATATTTTGGCGTGCCACAGGCCCATGAAAACGATCCCGAACGCGCCGTACGCGCTTCGCTCGCGATCGCTGCGGCGATCAAGGAACATCAGTTTCGGCTGTCGGATGGCAGCATCGTCCGCCTTGGTGTGCGCATCGGGGTGAACACCGGAGTGGTCGTCGTCGGCAGCGTGCCTGGCGAGCCGCCCGATCGTCGGGAGGTGTTCGGCAGCTCCGCACATGTCGCTGCCCGCCTGCAAGGGCTCGCGAGTGAGAATGGTGTCGTAGTCGGTTCGAGCACTTACGAACTGACGCGCGGAACATTCAGTTACGCGCCGCTTGGCAGACGACCGCTCAAGGGCGTGGAGGAACCGGTCGAAGCCTGGCAGGTGGAAGCTATTGCGTCCAGTGCCAGCAGGTTCGACAGGGCGCAGAGATCGCCTCTCGCCCCGATGATCAATCGGACCAGCGAAAGCGCATTGCTTGCCGAGATGTGGCAGCAGACCGTAGCGGGCTCAGGTCAGGTCGGCGTCATTTCCGGGGAACCTGGCATAGGCAAGTCGCGCCTGATCCGCCATTTTCGTAGTACCGTTGATGTGTCTCCGCGGGATGTTGTGTCGCTGCAATGCTCGCCGTTCCACGTCAACACGCCGCTTGCGCCGGAACTCGAGAGGCTCAGGCGCGTGACCGGCATCCAGAAAGCCGACGACGCAGAACTCGCACTGGCAAAATTGCGCTCGTATCTGGCAAGGGAGGCCCCCGGCGCCTTGCACGCGCTCAGTTACTACGGGGCAGTCCTGTCGATACCCGCTTGCTCGGAATACGAACCCGCAGATCTCGGGTCTCCCTTCGTGCGCGACCGTGCTTTCGAAGTGATCATCGATGTTCTCATCGACGCCTCGCACAAGCGGCCCATTCTGGTTGTCGCGGAGGACGTCCAGTGGGTGGACCCGACCAGTATCGAACTGGTGGCGCGCATAATCGCTCGCTGTTCTGGCGAGCGGATCATGTTCCTGATCACGCATCGCGATGACTACCAGGCGGACTGGCTGTCGGGGTCGGCAGTTCGACCCATTGTTCTGCAGAAGCTGGCACCGCACGAATGCGAGCAAATGGTGGCAGCCGTTGCAGGCAGCGATATCGTCCCACGCCGGATCACCAACCAGATCCTGGAAAGAACCGATGGCGTGCCACTCTTCGTCGAGGAGTTTACGCGGGCTATAATCGATTCCCGCTCGGTCGAGCGTGCAACTGATGACATGACCCTGAGCCAGAAATTGGCCGAGCCGCTGGTGCCGTCAAGTATTCAGGACTCACTCATGGAGCGCCTCGATCGTCTCGGTCCTGCCAAGCGTGTTGCCCAGATCGCCTCCGTCTTCGGAAGGCAGTTCAATTATGAAGGTGTTCTCAACGCACTTCCAGGCAAAGGCGGAACGCTGAGAGGCGCGCTGCTGGCACTGGAGAGCGCCGGGATCGTGTATCGCGTCGAGGAGCCTCAAGGCACCATCTTCGCATTCAAGCACGCGATGATACAGGAAGTCGCCTATTCCTCGCTGCTCAAGGAGGAGCGGCGCGAGCTCCATGCGCGCGTCGCATCGTGGCTGCTTCAGGAAGCGGCGATCCGAGAGAGCAGTCAGCCTGCCGTGCTCGGCTACCACTTTGCGCGCGCAGGCAAGATTCCCGAGGCGATCGAGGCTTGGCTTCAGGCGGGTAAATCGGCACTCCGACGGTCATCCACCAAGGAGGCCGTGGCCCATCTTCGCGAGGGTCTCTCGCTTATTCCGAGGCTACCCGCGTCACCACAGCGCTTTGAGGCTGAGATCGCATTGCAATCAAACCTGGCGATGGCATATACCGCCAACGCGGGTTGGTCCGATCCGCATGTCTATGGACCCTACAGTCGCGCACTCAAGCTTTGCGCGAACCATGGCACCATTCGTGAGAAGGCGACGGTGCTGTTTGGAAGTACGATAGCCAAACTGGTCAACTGCGAGCTCACCAAGGGCCTCGAGCACGCGCAGGATTTCGTCCGGCGCGCGGAAGAGTGGCGCGACGACGAGGCTATCCTCATGGCGCGCGCCGCGGCCGTAATCGCCAATTTCTTTCTCGGTCATCTCGAACAGGCGAGTGAGCTCGCAGCACTCGTCAGCGCCCGCTACAATCCTCGCGAGCATGGCAAGCTGGTCCAGATCTATCAGCATGATCCGCTGGTCGTGTCCCTCGTCTATTCCGGACACATCGAATGGCTGTTGGGTCGGCCCGGCCGGGCCAGAGAGTGCTGCGAGACGGCGCGGCAACTCGCGAACGAGATCGGGCATCCTTTCATGCTGGCATTTGCCTCCATTCTGGGCGTGGCCGATCACTGGTACGAAGGCGATCTGGCAGCAAACCTTGCCAGCGTCGAACGCGGCCTGAAAATCGCCGACGAGTTTGGCTATCCGATGTACCGGGTCATCGGACCGCTGTGGGCGACGGCCGCGTTGGCTGCGCGAGGCCCGGCACCAAAGGTGCTCGAGCAACTGAACGGCCTGCTCAGCAGGTTACCCGCCGAGAATCGGTGCATTCAGATGCCGCTCTATCGAATTTTGCTCGCCACGGAATTCGGACGGATCGAGCAGGTAGAAAGGGCCCGAAGCTTGGCTGCTTCGGCTGAGCTATTGATGAAGAAAACCGGCGAGCGCTGGGCTGCTCCCGAGATATATCGGATTCACGGCTCGCTGCTGTGTAGCGAACCAATGCGAGACGACCGGGCTGCCATGCGCTTGTTCAAGCGCTCGCTTGCATCTGCCAGGAAGCTCGGGGCGGTCGGTTGGGAATTGCGCACGGCGATCAGCATCGCGCGCTTGCTCGTCGCCGGCGAGAGCGCATCCGGACGGGCCAAGGCACGAGACCTGCTGATATCGACCCGGGCGAAATTTGCATCCGCGGAAACTTCCCGCGATTTGCGCGAGGCTGATGAGCTGGTGAAGGCGTTGAACTAGCGGATCACACCTTGCACGCCGCCGATTGATGCGGCCTATTCGCGCAACTTACGTCGTCAGCGATCCCAGATAACGGATTGCCGAAATGCTCGGCAAGAACGTATAGGCGCCGCCCCGCGTCGAGACAAATTCCGGCAATCCATGCAGCCGGATCGGGTCGCCGGATGTGAGCGGCAAGTCGAACCAACTCGTGCGTGGATCGTTCGCGCCCGAGATCGGATCGTTGGAGCCGGTGATGCGCGGATCCTGCAGGCCAAGATTCAGCCAATCGCAGGACATGGCCTCGAACTGCGCGCCAAGGCTCGCCCCAATGAAGTTGCCGAGCAGGCCCCGTTCCGGTTCGTCCCGCTCAAAAGGCTTCGCCGGATCATAGGGTGGTCCATAGGGCACGCCGCGGCGAACAAGGCGCCGGCTGTTGTTCGCTATCCGTTGCACGATCTGCCCGCCGCGCGGGTTGCACCGGCGGATATGGGCTCCATGGGGGCAGCGGGAGTCACCAACGCCAACGTAGTCAAAATCCGTCAAATCCATTTTGGGGTCAGGTATCTCCGCAGACAGTGCCAGTGGCGTACCATCGCGCCAACGGCCGCACAGGTTGGCGGCGACGATCTCGCGCAAAGCCTCACAACGTGACAGGCCCTTGCCAATTTTCTCCTCGTTGCCGGGCGGTAGCAACTCCTCGACTCGCGGATGCTGGAGCAGAAAGGATGCAGCCTGATCGAGATACTTCTCGAAGCCCGCCACATCCTGCTTCAGCACGCGAAAGGCGTTGAAGGTGCCGTTGTGCCCCAACTCTGCGGGTTGGGGAACACGCCAAGTCAAGCCTTCCAGATTGGTCGGATGCCCCAGCAACACGGTGCCGAGCGGCGCCTTGGGTTGTCGGTCGGGATGGCGCTGCGAGTCGGGAACCCCCTCGAACCTCGGCTGCGAGATGTTGTCACGATACCCGAAGTGAACAAAGTCACGCTCCTTTTCGCCTGGGAAGGTGCAGCCCTCGCGGGTACCGAGCAGTGTCAGGGCGTTTCGGTCGAGGGCACGCTGCTGGATTTGCTCCAGTTGCTCGACCTTGTCGGCGTAGATCGTCGCGATGAGATGGATCCGCTTGGGTTCGTTGAAGGGAGCTGGCCATTTTTCCGGTGCGCTATGTCCGACATCCCCGAGCTTCGCTGCGCTGGCGGTCATGCCCGCAATGAATTCGTTGGGGAGCATGGCAAGTGAAGAACTCGGCGTGCCGAGGGCGCGCAGTCCCTCGTACGTAAGGCCAATGTTGAAGCAGGTTTCCGGCTTGGCTGTCCCCCAATCTCCTGTCGTAATCTGCGGAACGCCGTGGTAGCGGCCGGATATCGAGGCGGCGAGCCAGCGCCGGGCTGCCATTGCATCGGCGACTTCCAGGATGAGGTAGCGCACGTGCGGCTTCCCGGTGTAGCCACGCAAGATATTGCCCTGTACATCAGCGAGGTCGAACATGGCGCTCACCAGCCTAGCTGCAATTGTTTGCGGACTTGAGCCACCGAGTATCCGGGATAGGCCCGGTAGCCGCTGCCAAGCGAAACATTCTTGTTGGCGCGAAGCTGCAGGACCAATTTACGTGGAAGCAGGGTCAGATCGTCATTGACGGGCGATACGGCCTTGTCTCCCTCCAAGTATTCCTGGTCTCTCAGAAAATCGGTGGGGGTGTCCGGCACCTGATACAGGTCGTGCTCGTGTATCCATTGGATGAATGCTTCGACATTCTCCTCGCAAGGGGTCACTGCATCTCCGCCTTCGACGAGCTTGACCACGTCGTTGAACGCACTGCCGATCGTGGCGATGAAGTCGCGAATGTAGTTGGTGAAATCCCCGTCATAGACGGAGAACATGCAAATATTGTCGTTGACGATGACGAAGCGCGCAAAGTGCACCGTGCCGACATTGTCCAATCCGGCAAAGATCTGATCCCTGTTTTTCGCGATCGCTAGGGCTGCTGCTGCGCGGCCGATCGGCGACCTGTTCTCCGTCTTCAACGGCATGATCAGGTTCATCATGCTCTGCAGATTGTCGCCAGGCTGGATGGATGGGCGAACACCCCCGGGCAGAGGCTTCACCGGCGTAAGCCGTGCCCAAATGGGCACCAAGGTCCATGCCCCCGCACACTTGAACCATGGCTTTTCGTGCAGCTCGTTTACAAATTTTCCGAACCAACTTTCGTCATTCGCCATCGGCGCAACTCCGGTGGGAGAAGGGGCAGGCAGTGCCGCCGCGCATTTCACGCGAGACTTCGTAGGCGTCCCGACGGGCATGGAGGATCGGATCCGCGGAGGGTTCGATTCCACGCACGAGTCGCAACGGATTGAAACTGATCTGTTCGCCGGCGGTGGCCTGATCCTCGGGGACACCGGTGAGCGTAAGGGTGCCCATGACGATCCGCACTCGCCTGGCAGGCCAGGGCCGCGTGGGATCATCGATCGCATCGCCCGCTTCGCCGATCGTCATCATCAGCACGAACCGGGCCGGCCACCGCTGCAGCCGGCCTTCAAGTTCCTGGCGCAGATAGTCATCGACCGGCGGAGCATCGGGATTGGTGTTGCCAACGCCTGCGACCGGTTGCCAGGAAAAACGAACGGGGCGACGTACTTCATTTTCGCCTTCCACTATGAAGGTGTGGATGGCGTGATAGGCCGCGCGGGCATAACTCACCGGGGCGCCGATCTTCTTGAACTCGGCTACCCCTAGCTGCGCGAACCGGTGCCGATTGGCGTAGTTCAATATTCCCGCACTGGCGTTCGTTTCTTCGCCCGGATACGGGTCGCGACGTGGAATCTTGAGCTGCAGCATGTCGAGAATCTTTCGCCATGGGGATTCCCGGCGATAGGGCTTATGCTTGTCGAGTTTGGTGAATTCGAAAAAGTCCTCGACATTGCGGGCGAAAAATTCGCGGAGTGTCGTGGCGATCAGGTCGGTTGCCGCCCCGCTCGGTAGTAGAAAACGTGTCGCCATTCCGCGAACATCGTTCCATCCATCGTGCTGCTCCGGCCCCCCGGACGCGTTGGAAAATCTGACCTTCGCGCAAATGCGCTCTCCGCTGAAATGCTCCGCGATGCAAAACTTGCGCGCCACATCCGACGCCGTGAAATAGGCGTCCACACCTACGCCGATCGTGTGAACCGGCCTTTGCTGGCGGTTATGCTTCGGCAGATTGGAAATCATTTCGTCGACAAGCCGCTTTGCGGTTGATTTATCGACCATGCCGCTCTCCATCATGGATGGACTGGCAGTCCCAAAATACCGTCAGCGCTAGTGTGATTGTCGATCGACCCAGCCCATCCGCCCAAACTTTATATTCGATCGTTGATCGGATGTGTGACGTCGTTCACAAAGTCAGCCGAATGAGGCGCCGCGCGAGGGAAATGGCAGGGTTCGACCGATAGTTGACCGGCCGAACACGTGTCTTGTTGCGGTGCAAGGGCCAGAGATACCGCGGCTCACCACCGGCCCTGTTGCATGGGATAGCCCTGCTGCATCGGGTAGCCCTGCTGCATCGGATAACCCTGCTGCTGTGGATAGCCCCGTTGCGCCGGATAATAGGTCTGGCCGCCGCGCTGGCGCATGTTGCCGGGCTGGACATTCCCGCCGGGCTGGAAAAAGAAGCCGAAACCATCGCCGCCCCAACCACTGTTGTCCGCCATCATGTCGACAGGGGGCGTCGGCTTACGCGTGATGAAGCCGCCCTGGGGCTGGTCGCTCAGCACCGTGACGAACTCGGTGCGATAATTGGTCTCGCGGCTCAGCGGTTCGTCCGAGATGACGATCGAGGACCGCGGCAATGCGGTCGGCGCGACGCGGTCGAGCACTTCCTGCGGGATGCTGATGCGGTCGAGCGCGCCCTTCGCGTCATCGCCGCCGTCGATCGTGACCGCACTCCAGCGCAGGCCCGCATCGTTGCGCGCCATCGCCGTGAACACGTGCGTGCCGATCCTCCTGCCGGGATCGCGGATCGTGACGGGAACCTCGATGGAGGTATCGAACACCTCGCCGCCGCCGTCCGGCGCCGGCTTGTGCGTGTTGCGCCGCACGTAGAGCTTCTGCGTCGCACGGCTGATGTAGATCGAGACCGGCTCGAGCGCGAGTTTTGCCTCGCGCGCAGCCTTGGCTAGCTCGGCCTTGCTCTTCTCGGTTGCCTTGGCGGTCTCCTTCGCAGTCGCCGCGGCGTCGAGCTTCGACTTCGCGTCAGCCTTGGCGGTGTCGAGCGCAGTCGCGGCCTGGTCTGCCGCGGGCGCGGCTTTCTGCTTACGCTCTTCGGCCTGCGCCCTGGCCGCGTCGGTCTTTGCTGCGGCGAGCGCCTTTTCGGCGGACGCAAGCTCGGCATCGGCTTTCTTTTTGAGCCCTTCAAGCTTGCGCAGCGACGCCGCGAGCGACGCTGTCTCGCGCGCCGCGGTCGCGGCAGCCTTCTTTGCCTCGTCGGCCGCCTTGACGGCGTCTGCGGCCTCACGGGCCAGCGCCTCGGGACGCGACGGTGCTGCTGCTACCGCCTCCGCTTTCGGCATGATCAGAG
This sequence comes from Bradyrhizobium sp., assembly GCA_013822885.1. Lineage (GTDB taxonomy): Bacteria > Pseudomonadota > Alphaproteobacteria > Rhizobiales > Xanthobacteraceae > Bradyrhizobium. Next base: position 1,882 of record PNLC01000101.1, on the reverse strand, counting down.
CCGGGTGGGATATCTCGACCGGGGCCGTGTCGTTCGGCGAGATGATCACACGCATGCCGATCCGCGTCCTGTCGAACACCTTCTCCGCAAAGCCAAACGGCATTCGAATGCAGCCGTGTGAGGCCGCATACCCTGGCAACGGCCCGCCATGCATCGCGATACCGTTCCAGGTGATGCGCTGCATGTTCGGCATCTCGGCGTCGTCGTAGAGCGACGAGCGGTGGTCCTTGTTCTTCTCGAGGATGGCGAAGACGCCGGCCGGCGTCTCGCGTCCCGTGGTGCCGGTCGACACCGGAGCGCGCGCAATCCAGCCGTCGGCGTCGTAGAAGGTGATGTGCTGGGTCTTGATCGACACGATCGCCATGATCGGCTCGCTTGCCTCGCGTGGCGCCGTCGCCTCCACAGGGGATGCGGGGCGCGCCTGTCGTGCCTCGGCAGCGGCGGCCAACGCCACGAATAGCGCCGCACTGAGCGTCACCATGGCGGGAGGCGCCCAACGCCGCATTGTCACGGTGGATGGTGCCGCCGCATATCGATTTGCCATGCAATGCCTCGGTTGAACTGCCGGTTCGCGCCTGTATCGAAGAGTCAGATCGATTCTTGAACCTACCAACCGACGCTGGCACCATTCACGCCGCCAATCGTCGCAGGGAACTATCGCTGCGACCGTCGGCAGATCTCTCATATACGACAGTCCGGGCAGGAGGAAGGTTCCCACAAAGCAGACGTGGGCCTGGAAGCACTCTTTGACCCACATCCAGGTAGCGCATGCGTCGGTAAGACGACCGAATTGCTGCCAGAACCTGCCTTGCTACCCCTGCGGCGTCACCGAAATCCGGGCGCAGTCGCGGCGGCCCATCAGGACGCAATCCTGATTCTTGCGGAGATCGGCGATGCTCACCGCAAGCCAGATGCCGATCGCGGTCAGCGCCACGGTGAACGCAAGCGCTGCGACATTGGCGAGCATGCGGTGACGGAAATCGTCGGGCTCGTCGCGCGGCCGTTCGTAACGTGACAGGTCGGCCGCCGTGTGCTGGCTGCTCGCCGGCCCGGGTTCCTCCCGCCCGCCGGGCGGCTGGGCCGAGGTGCGCGGACGAAACTTGAGCACCACGTGCTCGGAATCCGTGACAATGGGCCGCTGGGTTTTCACTGCTGTCGTCCGACGCAATCCTGCACCTTGCTTAGCATGGCGGCCGCGCTTCCAAAATCAAATACTGGTGGCGCGAAGCGCCCGACCAGCGCTGCTGGAACCGGCGGCTGGGTGATCATTCATCCAGGAAAGCGGCGGGCCGCTCTGGCGCCGGCTCGTCCTTGCCGCCCAGTTTCCTGTGCAGCCAGTGTTCGAGCCTGTTGCCGACGGTCAGGACCGCGAAGGTCATGACCAATGCGATCGTGACCAATCGCCATTGTCCGAGGCCGCATACGATGCCGATGCAGGCCGCGAGCCAGGTGCAGGCGGCGCTGGTGAGCCCGCGAACCCTGAAATGCCGGGCGGCGTGCACGATGACGCCGGCGCCCAGGAAACCGATCCCGGTCAGGATTCCCTGAATCACCCGGCTGCCCGCGTCGGAAACGATCCGGGCGTCGTCCGAATGGACCATCACCAGCAGCATGGCCGTCGCGAGGCTGACCAGCGACAGCGTCTTCAACCCGATCGGCTTGCCGTGCAGGTCGCGGTTGAGGCCGATCAAGCCGCCGGCCAGCGTGGCCACGCCAAGACGCAATATGATCTCGGTCCAGTCCAGCAATGCGTTCGTCCCCGGGGCCGGCTCAGCCCTGTTTCGGCAACCGCCCCATCAGGTAGAACTCGTCGTTCGGGCGCATCGCCGTGACGTTGGCCATCCGGTTCGACAGCGCAAAGAAGGCAGCGATCGCAGCGATA
>PNLC01000100.1 GCA_013822885.1 Bradyrhizobium sp. | reverse complement strand
ATGCTCCCGCTGAACCTGTATGCTCGTGTGCGTTTTTGCTGTGCGCAATTGCACGCGAGACCGCGGGTGCAGCGCGCACCCGGTCTTCCCTGCACCCTCTGTTTTCAAGGGGGACAATCAAATGCAAACCTCGGGCAAAACATGTCGCGAGAACGACGATGTATACTCAGTTGTCATCGGCCGCCTTGTGCGCTCTTGCGCACTGGAGCGGACGATCCGGTATTCCAGAGACAGCAGTGATGGAATCGATAAGCCGCGGCGTACTGGATCGTCCGGTCCCGGCTACGCCAAGGCTTCGCCGAGGCTTTGCCGTGCGGGCTCGCCGGAGCTTTAGCAGAGGCGGCAAGCGGGACGATGACAGCTAGGGGCGCATGCGCTCACACCCATGCACCCTGCTCCGCGACCATCGCCGCATCAAGGCCGCCAGCATCAACACCACGAACGCTGCCACAATCGCCCCACCGATAAACCGCCCGCCGGGCCGGTCGATGGTGCGCGACCACAGCGAGGGAGTTTCCCCCGGCCGCGCCAGGCGGAACGCCACGACGCTGTCGCCGATCGTCGTGCCCGACTCCGAATGGCCGCCGGCGCCGATCGCGACATGCTGCTCGCCCTTCCACATGTAAGTCATGGGATTGGCGACGCCGGGCACCGGCAGCCGGCCCTGCCACAGTTCCTGCCCCGATTTTGCATCGAAGGCGCGCAAGTAAGCATCCAGCGCACCGCTGAAGGCGAGGCCGCCGGCGGTGATCGCAACGCCGTTGACGAGCGGCGTGCCGAAGCCAAGGGCGATGCCGAGCGGCGCGCGGTCTTCCGTGGTGCCGACCCGCGCGCGCCAGAGGATCTTGCCGGCCTTCAGGTCGACCGCAACCATCTCGCCCCAGGGCGGCTTGTTGCACAACAGCCCCAACGGCGACAGCGCGACCGCGCGCGTCATCGCGAACGGCGTGCCCTGCTGCCGTCCGAAATCGTGGCCGGACGGCGGGTTGAATCCATCAGGGATTGTCGCGCGCGGCAGCAATTTGACGATATGGATCGCCCGCGTGGTGTTGGCGTAAAGGATCTGGTTGTCCGGATCGAACGCAGCCCCGCCCCAGTTCACGCCACCGCCGGTCATCGGATACACTACGGTGCCTTGCGTCGACGGCGGCGTGTAGAGGCCTTCATTGCGCGCCGACGCGACGCTCGCGCGGCAGGCCTCGCGTTCCCAGAATGGAACGAGTCCGAACACATCGTCGGCCGAAATCCGCTGCGGCAGCAGCGCCGGCACATGGGTCGGAAATGGTTGCGTCGGCGAAAGCTGCTCGCCCTCGGCGCCGCCCTGCGGCACCGCACGTTCCTCCACCGGCCATATTGGCTTGCCGGTGTCGCGATCGAGCACGAACACAAAGCCCTGCTTGGTCGGCTGGATCACCACATCGCGCAGGCCCTCGCCGGTATCGATGCGCGCCAGCGTTGGCTGCGCTGGCAGATCGTAATCCCAGACATCGTGGTGCACGGTTTGAAACGACCAAACCCGCTCACCGGTCTCGGCGCGCAGGGCCACCACCGAATTGGCGTGCTCGTTGTTGCCGGGCCGCCTGCCGCCCCAGAAATCCGCGCTCGGCGAAGAGGTCGGCAAAAATACCAGGCCGCGCGCTTCGTCCACCGACATCGGCGCCCAGACATTGGCGTGGCCGGCGACGATGCCGTCACGCAGCAGCGGATCGAAACTCCAGCGCGGCAGGCCGGTGCGCGCATCGAACGCGCGCACCGTGCCGGGCGGTGCCTCGACGCGTCGATTATCCGAAATCGCGGAGCCTATGATGACGACGTCGCGTGCCACCACCGGAGGCGACGTGATCTGGAATTCGCCGGGCCATTCCAGCGGCATGCCGGTATCGATCCTGACCTCGCCATTGGTCCCGAAATCGGCACAGGGAATGCCGGTCTTTGCATCGAGCGCGATCACGCGCACGTCGTTGGTGCCCATGAAGATCCGCGCACGGCAGGTGGCGGTTTCGGCGGCCTTGTCGTCGACCCAATAGGTCACGCCGCGGCAATTGTAGCGATTGGCGGGGCGCTGGCTGGTCGGGATCTTCGGATCGAACCGCCATTTCTGCGCGCCGCTGCCGGGATCGAGCGCGATGACTTCGTTGAACGGCGAGCAGAAGATCAGGCTGTCTTCGACAAACAGCGGCGTGGCCTGAAACTTGGTCCGCTTCATGATCTCGGGCGTCCGGCGATCCAGGTCGCCGATGCGAAACTCCCAGGCGCGGACGAGACGATCGACATTGCCTGGCGTGATCTGGGTGAGCGGCGAAAACCGCGATCCGCCGCGATCGCCGCCCCAGTGCTCCCACGCGAAAGCGTGGGGCTGGATACCGGGAAAGAGGATACCGATGAAGAAGGCGAACAGACCAACCGGAATTCGCATCATGTCCCCGCAAGCGAAGCGCAACGCTTGCGGGGTCAATTACGCGATTGCAGCTTCAGTATCTACCCCGGCCACCGTAGCCGCCGCCGCCGTAGCCACCACCGCCATAGTTGCCGCCACCGTACCTGCCACCACCGCCGATACCGATGCCGATGCCAATGCCGACCGGCGGTGGCGGTGCCGGCTGGTAAACCACGACCGGGGGCGGACGGCGAACCACGACCACCTCATCCTCGGGCTCGGGAGCAGCGCGCCGCGGCGGCTTGCGATCGGTCCGCTTCGGCGGAACGGGATCGACGCGCTTGATGACCGGCGGCGCATTGACCTTCTTGATCGACGGCGACGAGGGCTGCGTGTTGCAGGGACAGGTCGGCGCGGCGAGCGCAACCGTCTTCTGCGGCACGGAAGCCGGGCCGGTAGCGGCGACGACCGGAGGCGCGAAGTCGGGACGGTTGCGCAGCCGCTCTTCCAGCTTGCGCGCGGTCGCCGTCAGATCGCTGTTGGGATATTTCGCGAGAAACCCGCGATAGCCCGCCGCGGTGTTGAGGAGCACGGCGTTATTCCACGCCACCATGCGCAGATGCCGATCGAGCCACTCACGCGCCAGTTTCCCGAGCGGCGTCTGCGCGTACAGGCCGGCGAAGGCCTCATAGGCTTCGTCGGTGCCGTCGGCGACGATGATCTCGTTGGCCGCCTCGACCGGCTTGCCCTTCAGGTCGCGCGTCCATTCGGCAACCGACTTCTTGGCCGGCACGGCCGGCTTCGGGCCAGCGACGGGCGGACCCGAGAACCTGAAATCCTCGGTCAGCGAAGAACTGTCCCACGGCGTCTGCCGTCCCTCGGTGACCTTGTTCACGGCAAGCCGCACGCGCTTGAAAGTTTCCTCGATCGGGATGCCGGATTCCTTGCCTGCCGCGAGCAGCGCGGTCGTGTACGGGCTGTTCGAGCCGGTGCCGTCTTCCGCGACGGCGCCCGGCGAAGTCGAGAACGACAGGAACGTGCCGGGAGAGCCGACCTTGGCATCGACGATCGCAAGGCCGCCGCCGGCGCTCTTGTTGATGTCCGGGAACGGATTGTTGCGGCAGGCGTCGAGCATCAGTATGCGCATCTTGCTCGGCACCGACGTCAGCGTGTTCAGGATGTCGTTGAGCCGCACCGCTTGGATTGGAATATCCGCTTCGCGCTTCACATCAATGTCGACCGGAACCAGATAGTTCTCGCCGTCGATCTGCAGGCCGTGGCCGGCGTAAAACACGAGTGCAACCGTATCGGCGCCCTTGGCCGCCACCTTACCGGCGAATTCGCTGACCTTCTCCCGCATCTGGCCTTGCGACAGATCGGAGGCCGTCGACACTTCGAAGCCGGAATCGGTGAGCAATTGTGTCACCGCCCTGGCATCGTTGGCGGGATTGGGCAGCGCCGGCACCGAACGGTAGGCGGATTGTCCAATCACCAGAGCGAGGCGATTCTCCGCGTACGCGGACTGCGCGCCGAGAAGCAACGAACCGGAAATCATCAACTTGAGCAGCGCGCGACGAAACATGGTGTTGTCACCTTTCGGCAGATGCAGGTTACGGGTTGGTCACCGCCCGGAAGCGACTGGTTCAATCCGAGGCGCCATGTGGGGCGGGACCTCGGCTGAAATCAACGCCATTGATGCCGCAGGCAGGAATCGGGCTCGGTGATGCAAATCACAATCTTGGGATTGTTAATTGTGCAGCATATCCAGTTCCGCGAATGGCGTGTCCGGGGTACAAGGCACGCCGATGCGACATATACGGAAACACATAGCGCTGATGGCAGGCGCAGCGCTGGTGCTTGCGGGTTGCGGCTTCGCCGACATCCGCTCGCCGGTGCCGGAATTCATGCGCGCCAAAGCGCCCGAGCCGCCTCCCCTCGGAGCGCCGCCGGACGTCAAGACGATGCTGCGGGAGAAACTGGACGCGGTGTTCACGCAAGCCTCGCGTCCGACGCAGGTGCGCGTCTCCGAGCCGCGCCCCAATCTGCGTGGACCGGGCTGGACCGCATGCGTCAAGGCGGAGGTTGTTTCCGTGATAGGCAGGCCGCTTGGCATGCAGACCTATCGCATCGAGATTTCCGACGGCGTGATCTCGGATCGCCGCCAGGTCGAAGCCGACGATACCTGCTTCGGCGAGAACTACGACCCGATCTAGCGCCTGATCCGGCAAAGACAGCGCAAGGCGCTCGCCGGAAATCACAGGCAGCGGGTCTGCGTTCGGGCCGGACAGAGTTTCAGGGCGCTCGTGAGCGAGAACAGCACCCGTGCGCCGCGGCCCGGATTGTCGGGCGCGCGATAGCTGAGCGGCGCAGCCGCGCCGATGTCGGCTTGCAGGCCCTCGTTCAGGAAGAAGCGGATGCCGCCGCCCGCCGAGATCAGCGAAAGGCCATCGCTCGGCCGGTAGCCATCGTTCCAGGCGAGGCCCGTATCGACAAAACCGTAGAACTGATAGCCGCTCAGATGTTGAGAATTCGCCTTTTGGTCGAAGCGCAGTTCGACCGTCCCTGCGATCCCGTTGTCGCCGCTGACCTCGGCGCTGCCGTAGCCGCGCCCGAACGCCAGGCCGCCGAGATAGAACTGCTGCGAGGTGAAGAGCGGGCCCGACGCCGTCTGACCGGCGGAAGCCAGTTTCAGCGACCATGTATCCGAAAGCGTCTGGTAGCGCGTGTACCAGAAATTCAGGACGGAGAATTTGCCGGACGCGCCGTCGTGCGACAGATAATCATCGCCGCGATGCGAGGCGCCGAGAACGTCGATACCCTGGCGATAGTTCACCGTCAGGAAGTTGTTGCCGCCGAAATTGTCCTGCAGCCGGTAGTCGGATGTCAGGCTCAGGGTGCGGATATGATCGGCGTAGATCGGGCCGAAAATATCGTTCTCATAGACGTTGCTGAAGCCGGCGGCTGCCGTGAGGACCAGGCTGGACTTCTGCGATTGCACGGGCGCGATGCTGCCCCGGATTTCGAACCACTCGGTCTTGATGGTGTCGCCAAAAAGGCGCCTGTAATCGCCGGGCCGGACCTCGCTGTAAAAGCCCGACGCGCCGATGCGGGCGCCGTCGGTGCCGACGGGCACGTCGTAGGCCATCCGTCCGAATGCGAGTTGTCGCGGATCGCCGGGCGTGGTCGCGAGATTGACCACCAGGGAATCGCCGGGCGCGAGGATGGAATTGAACGCCGCTGTCCCGTAGCTCTGCCACGGTCCGACCGACGAGGATCCAAAATTGTCGACGCCGACCGAACTGAACAGGTGCCAGGTCTGCAGCGATACGATCAGGCGGAAGTGCCCGCTTGCAGCGCCGATCTCCTCGATCGCGGTGTCCTCGATGCGCACGCCGGGCCGACCGTTGATCAGGAGCAATTGCCGCTCGAGCGTGGCAAGCCGCGAGGGCCGTTCGGCGACCACGGCATCGAGCATCGGCCGGATGCCGAACTGTTCGGCGCCATCGCCCTTCAGCGCCACGTCCGTGATGCTGCCCTCGATGACCTGAAGGCGAACCTGCCCGTTCCGGATGTCCTGCGGCGGAACGATCGCGCGGCTGAGGTGAAATCCGGCTTCGCGATAGATGTCCCCGACTGCGGTGGAGATCGCGGCCAGGTCGGCCTGCGACACCTTTTTCCCGAGATAGGGTTGATACGTTGTAACCAGCCGGTCCTGAGGTATCGCGGCGGCGCCGGTGATCGAAACGCTCCGCAGTACGAACAGCGGCCTGGAATCACCCTGCCCCGCCGACCGTGCGAATTGCGGCATCGGCAACCGGGGCCGTCTGGCCGACGACGGTGCCGATTGCTGCTCAAAGCGCCTTTCGGTCTGCAGCGGTGCGTAACCGGGCTGGTTCGCCGGCTGCGCCTGCGCCGGAAACGAGATGATCGCCGCCCAAAGGCCGAAGGCAGCCGTGATTAACGCGCGCCCAATCACAGGTGAACACGCGCGTCTCCGTAGATCTACGGAGGCCGATCGCCCAGCATTGGTGGGTCTCCTAGCCATATGATTTTCAATAGAATTTTATGGTCAACGAATGGTTAATCCGCACGCTGCAGGATGCGGGACCCACTCACGCAATATTGAAACATTTCCAATAGCCTTCGGGACAAACCGGCAATCGGAGCGTCTCATGCGAGCAATCCATCCCGTCTCGGGAATACTCACGGCAGCGTTCATCCTGGCGACCGCCCCCGCCGCCTGGGCAGCCGACGGCGACAGTTGGATCGTCGGCAAATCGTCGGGCGAGGTTTGGCTCACCAGCACTGCCGTGCAGCAGGCCTCGGTGAGGCAGGAAGATCTTGTGCAGCCGGGCGACACCATTCGCACCGGCCGTACCGGACGCGTTCTGCTCAGGCGCGGCGAAGAAACCATCCTCGTTTCGCCAAATTCGGTGATCGGGGTACCCGCCCAGAAGAAGGAAGGACTGTCGACAACGATCGTGCAGCAGGCCGGTTCGATCCTGCTCGAGGTCGAAAAGCGCAATGTCCAGCATTTCGAGGTCGAGACGCCGTATCTCGCCGCCGTGGTGAAGGGCACGCGATTTCGCATCACCATCGACGCCGGCAAAACCAGCGTCGATGTGAGCCGTGGCCAGGTCCAGGTCGCCGATTTCAAGACCGGCCAGATCGCCCAGGTGATGGCGGGCCAGCATGCGACCGCCTTCGCGAACGGCAAGGCCGGCCTGTCGCTGGGCGGCACGGGCGCGTTCAGCCCGATCGAGCAAGGCAAACCGCGCGCGCCATCGGTTCAGCAGGTTCCAGTGCAGCGCGCAGGCCTCCCCGCACCGCGCAACGCGGCCGATGGACCGAGCCCCCAATCGTCACGGCAGGCGAGCGTGCATCCCGCAGGACACGGCGTCACCCGTATCCCGTCGGCGATCGGCGAAGTCCGGCTGAACGTCCACCGCGTCACGCACGGTCTCGCCCGCGACAGCGGAGCCGCGCATGGCAGAGCGCGGAATGCGGCCAACAACAAGGACACGGTGTGGGGCTCATCCGGCCCCGGCGACAATTCGGCCCTTTCGAACAACGGCCAGGGTAACGGCAACAACAATGCCGCGAGCGCAAGCAGCGCGGCCATTTCGGGCGTCAGCGGCACCATCGCAGCCGTCAGCGGCTCAGACGGCGGCAGCAATGGCAACAAGGGCAATAATGGGAATAACGGCAACGGAAACGGGAACGGCAACGGCAACGGGAACGGAAACGGCAATGGCAATGGCAATGGGAATGGGAATGGAAATAACGGAAACGGAAATGGAAACGGCGCCAACGGCAATGGCCGCGGCAACGCCTACGGGCGCTACAAATAATAGTCGAAACCAACCGCGAAGGACCGCGGGCTAGCACCGACAACGAGACAAACGCAAAGCACCAGAATGGTGACGCCGTGAAGCGATATCGCCCGCATCTGTTCGTGATGATCGCGCTGGCAATCATTTTGTCAGGCGGCTGGCATGGCGCGCTTCGCCATGCCTTGGCCGATCTGCGGTTCGCGTGGCAGTCGCGGCAGGCCAGCGGCGATATCGTGGTCGTCGCGATCGACGCCCAGTCGATCGACAGGATCGGCGTGTGGCCCTGGCCGCGCCCGCTGTACGCCGAATTGCTCCGGCAGTTCCAGAAAGCAGGCGTGCAGGACATCGCGCTCGATGTCGACTTCTCCACGCCATCGGACGCAGCGTCGGACCGCAACTTTGCGGAAGCGCTGGAGAGCGCCGGCGGATCGGTGGTGCTGCCTTCCTTCCAGCAGCCCCGCACCGACCGGACGACCCTTCACGTCAATCGTCCCCTGCAGCAATTCTCCGAGCACTCATGGCCTGCGGTCGTCAATGTCGAGGTCGGGCCGGACGGCCTCGTTCGCCGATACCCGTTCGGCGAAAAGCTGGACGGCGAGTTCGTGCCCTCGATGGCCGCGGTGCTGTCGGGGCAATATGCCGAAAAGCGCACGCCCTTCCTGATCGATTTCAGCATCCGGACTGCCGGAATACCGAAGGTATCGTTTGTCGACGTGCTGCGCGGCGACGAGGCGACGCTGCAAAAACTGCGCGGCAAGAAGGTCATCGTCGGCGGCACGGCGCTCGAACTGGGCGATCGCTTCAGCGTACCGAACGGCGTGATCCTGTCAGGCCCGGTTCTGCAAACGCTGGCGGCGGAATCGCTGCTGCAGAACCGCGCCCTGCAATGGACTTCACCCGTCGTCGCGCTGGCCGGGCTAGGTCTGCTCGGATTGATCATGCTGTTCACGTGGCGTCGTCTCTCCGCCGGCAGGCGCGTGGCGATCCTCGCCGCATTGGCGGTCGGCATCGAGGCCCTCGCTTACCTGCTGCAGGCGGTATTCCCGCTCATTCTCGACACTTCGCTGTTTCACATCGCCATCATCGTCTACATCGCGGCCATCGCGCTTGACGAGATCGACATCAGGGATCTGCTGGGCCGGGTCGCCGAGAACCGGTTTCAGCGCGTGGCGATGTCGCTCGGCGACGGCTTGGTCTGCACCGATTCCAATTACCTGATCACGGTGTGGAATCCCGGTGCGACGGCGATATTCGGCCATCTGCCGGAGGAGATGATCGGCCGGCCGTTCGACGAGATTTGCGCCCGCGATGAAGCCGGCGCCACGCCTTCGTTCTCGATCAGAAACGTCGCACACCTCACCGGCGGAACGCTGGTCGAATTCAACGGACGCCGCGGCAATGGCGAAGAGTTTCCGGTCGAGGCCAGTTTCTCTCGCTGGCAAGGCACCGACGGCATTCAGTTCGGTGCGATCCTGCGCGACATCTCCGTGCGCAAGCGCGAAGCCGAGCGAATTCGCTATTTGGCGGAGCACGACACGCTGACGGGTCTCATCAATCGCAATACGCTTCATGCCGGATTGGCCGCGATGATTTCGCGCGCCGAAGAAGGCGAGCGCGAGGTGGCGCTGTTGGTGATCGGCCTGGAGGGCTTCCAGCAGATCAACCACATGCTGGGCCACGCCAGCGGCGACCTCGTGCTACGCGCCATCTCGGAACGGCTGACGGCGACGATTCCGGCAGCAGGCCTGGTCGCGCGATTGAGCGGCGACGAGTTCGCCGTCGCGGTTCGGACCAACGATATCGAGGAAAACGTCAGCCGCTTCGCCGACCAGATCGGCGCCAGCTTCAACGCGCCGCTGCTGGCCGGCAACCGCGAGCATCGCGTCAGGGTCAGCATCGGCGCCGCGGTCTTCCCCAGTGGCGGCCGCAGCGCGGATGAACTCCTGAGCAATTCCCACATGGCGCTGAGCCGCGCCAAGGCCACCAGGCGCGGCGGCCATGTGATGTTCGAGGACAACATCCGTCGCGAGCTTGAAACCCGCCTCACCCTGGAAGCGGAACTGACGCAAGCCGCGGAGCGCGGCGAGTTCGAATTGTTCTATCAGCCGCAACTGCATCTGGCCGACGGCCGGCTGATCGGCGCCGAAGCGCTGATCCGCTGGCGTCACCCGGTCCGCGGTCTCGTCTCGCCCGGCGAATTCATGCCCGTGGTCAACACCTCCCCCATTTCCGAACGGATTGCCGAATGGGTTCTCCTGACCGCCTGCGCCAAGGCCGCCGCCCGGGAACAGGCCGGTCAAAAGCTAAGGATCGGCGTCAACCTTTCGCCCTCGCAATTCCGCTCTGGCGACCTTGCCGCCTCGGTCGCGCAGGCGTTGGCGCAGACCAATCTGAGCCCGACCAGCCTCGAGCTGGAGGTCACCGAAGACATCCTGCTGCATGACGAACAGGGTGCGCTGAATACGTTCCTGAAGATTCAGGAACTCGGCGTTCGCATCGTGTTCGACGATTTCGGCACCGGCTTTGCCAGCCTCAGCTACCTGAAGAAATTCCCGCTGGATGGCTTGAAGATCGACAGCTCCTTCGTGTTTGGCCTGCTGGCCAATCCCGACGATGCGGCCATCGTCAGTTCGACCATCGGGCTTTCCAGGCAATTGGGCCTGTCGGTGATCGCCGAGGGCATCGAGAACCGCGCCACCGCCGACTTCCTTGTCGGCATGGGCTGCGAGGAAGGCCAGGGCTATTTCTTCGGACGGCCGATGCCGGCCGACGAATTCGAAGCCAAATTCCTCGCCGAGGCGGCCGCCGAGGTGGCCTGACGGCCAGCGCCGTCAGAGTGGTGGACGACTGGTTAACACGACCGTTCAAATCAATGGATGGCGCGATCCGCATTTTCCACTTCTCTCGCCTAGCATCCCCCGCGAACGCGATGGAAGCAGGCAGCGCCCGCGGGCGTCGTCGGCGAATGAAATCGCGAATGGGGATACGGGGAAGTGGTCGATATTGCTGAAGCAGCGGTAGTCCGTCC
>PNLC01000099.1 GCA_013822885.1 Bradyrhizobium sp. | reverse complement strand
CGGCTGTCGCGGAATGTATGCACGCCGGCAAGGTCGGCGCCCGGCACGTTCAGCCGCAGCGGCGACGAGCCGGTGGTCAGGACCAGCTTCGAGAATGGAACGCTCTCTTCGTCCGCAATCTTCAGTTCGCGACGGCCGACATCGATCTCGGTGGCGACGCAGCCGTATTTCAAGGTGACGCCGCGGTCGCGCCACCACGATGCGGGCCGCAGTTCGATATCCTGCGAGGTGGTCTCGCCGGCCAGCACCGACGACAGCAGCACGCGGTTATAGGCGAGCCGCGGCTCGTCGCCGATCACGGCGATGGCGTAGCGGCCCAATGCCACCTTGGCCAGTTCGTCGACCAGACGGGCAGCGGCCATGCCGTTGCCGACGATTACCAGCGGCTCGCTCATGACGTTCCCTCATTCGGCGGCTTGAGCGCCGTAGGCTTCTGAAATCATGTAACCGGACAGCGTGCCGTAGGCTGCGGTCCAGGCATCGGCGACGTCGGCAGTCCAGGCCTCACCGAGGCCCTTTTCGAGCGTCCACAACAAGGCACCGCCGACGACGGGATAGTGCTCCGGCCTGGCGCCATAGCTGACGTGACGCTTTGCCAGCGCGCTGGCGGCCGGCAACACCGATTCGAGATGGCTCAGCCCGTTGACCACCACGGCCAGCGTCGCCATCAGCTTCTTGCGCTGCTCTTTCATGTCGGCGGGAAACATGACCTTCACCGCTGGTGCTACTTCGAACAGGCGATCATAGAACAGAGTGGCAGCCTGCTCTGAAATCGGCGCGACCTTGGCAAAGCTCTCCTGAACCAGGTTGATCTGTGTTGGATTCACCGAAACTCTCCTCGCGCGTTAAGGGCAATCCGTTGGTCGCACCGGCGGGAACAATCGTTCACCGCCACAACTTCAAGAGAGAACCGCTAGGCCGCCTCGACGAATCGATGCCTCTCGTAGAGGAATTCGAGCACGCGCTGCCGGCACTTGAGGTAGCCGGGGTTGGTCGCTAGCTCGAGCCGCTTGCGCGGACGCGCCAGCGGCACCTCCAGCACTTCGCCGATTCGTGCGCTCGGCCCGTTGGTCATCATCACGATGCGATCCGACAACAGCACGGCCTCGTCGACGTCGTGGGTGATCATCAGGATGGTGTTGCCGAGCTTCTGGTGCAGCGCCATCACCGAGTCCTGCAGGTGCGCGCGGGTCAGCGCGTCGAGCGCGCCGAAGGGCTCGTCGAGCAAGAGCACCTTCGGCTCCATGGCCAGCGCCCGCGCGATGCCGACGCGCTGCTTCATGCCGCCGGAAATTTCGCTGGGACGCTTGTCCTTGGCGTGCGCCATCTGCACCAGGTTGAGATTGTGCATCACCCAGGCGGCCCGCTCGGCACGGGTCTTGGTCGAGGCGAACACCTTGTCGACGCCGAGCTTGACGTTCTCGTAGACCGTCAACCACGGCAGCAGGCTGTGGTTCTGGAACACCACGGCGCGGTCCGGTCCGGGTGAATTGACTTCGCGGTTCTCCAGCAGCACGCAGCCGGTGGTGCAGTCGGTCAGGCCGGCAACGATGTTGAGCAGCGTGGACTTGCCGCAGCCGGAATGGCCGATGATCGAGACGTACTCGCCCTTGTCGATCGTCAGGTTGATTTCCTTCAGCACCTCGGTCGTGGCATTGCCGCGGGTGAAGGTCTTGTCGATGTGATCGAGTTTCAGATAGGCCTGCATGACATTTCCCTTCAGCTTACGGACGTGCCGTGGGTCACGAGTTTGCCCAGCCCCGCGATCAGGCGGTCGAGCACGAAGCCGATGATGCCGACATAGAACAGCGCCAGGATGATCTCGCTGATGTGCGAGGAATTCCAGGCGTCCCAGATGAAGAAGCCGATGCCGACGCCGCCGATCAGCATTTCCGCCGCGACGATCGCAAGCCACGACAAGCCGATGCCGATGCGCAGACCCGTGAAGATGTAGGGCGCCGCCGCCGGGATCATGATCTTGCCGAAGAATTCCAGCGGATTGAGCTGCACCACGGCTGCGACGTTGCGATAGTCCTGCGGGATGTTGCGGATGCCGACCGCGGTGTTGATGATGATCGGCCAGACCGAGGTAATGAAGATGACGAAGATCGCCGAAGGCTGGCCGTCGCGGAACGCGGCGAGCGACAGCGGCAGCCATGCCAGCGGCGGGATGGTGCGAAGCACCTGGAACAGCGGATCGAGCCCGCGCATCGCCCAAACCGACTGCCCGACCAGCGTGCCGAGCCCGATGCCGACGATGGCGGCGATCGAATAGCCCAGCGCGACGCGCTGCAAGCTTGCGGACAGGTGCCAGAACAGGCCCTTGTCGATGCCGCCACGATCGAAGAACGGATCGAAAATCAACTCCTTGGTATCGCTAAAAACCCGCGACGGTGGCGGCAGGGTCGAGCCGGCGCGACGGCAGACCAGTTCCCAGAACAGCATCAGGAGCGCGATTACGACCAGCGGCGGCACGACGCGCGCCGCAGTCTCTCTCGCCATCTTGACGTATTTCTCTGCGCGTGGCGCCTGCTTCGGCGTCATCGTCACCACCGGCGCCGCCGTGGTCAGCGACGAAGGGGCAGGAATCGCCACCGCGGTGGCTTCGGCTTTGATCGCATGCATCGACATCGAAATTGTATCTCCGCGTTTCAATGAGCGGGCCGCGCGAACCTCGCGCGCGGCCCGGTTTGGATCAGACCTCGACACGCTTGATCGACAGCGACTTCAGATAGGCGGACGGATTCTCGGGATCGAAGACCTTGCCGTCGAAGAAGGTCTCCTTGCCGCGCGAGGTCGAGGCCGGGATATCGGTGACGCCGAGTTCCTTGGCCGCGTCCTTCCAGAGATCCTCGCGGTTGACCTTGGCGATCAGCGCCTTGCTGTCGAAGCCCGCTTCGTACTTGCCCCAGCGAATGTCCTCGGTCATGAACCAGAGGTCATGGCTCTGATAAGGGTATGAGGCATTGTCGGCCCAGAAGCGCATGATGTGCGGCGAGTTCTCGACCACCTTGCCGGGGATGCCGTAGTCGAACTTGCCTTTGACCCGATCGGTCACGTCGTCGACCGGGCAATTGATCCACTGCCGCTTGGCGCAGATCGCCGCGACTTCGTCGCGGTTTTCGGGCTTCTCGCACCACTGCTGCGCTTCCATCACGGCCATCAGCAGCGCCTTCGCTGCCTTGGGATATTTGTCGACATAGGCGGCGCGCATGCCGAATGATTTTTCCGGATGCTTATTCCAGAGTTCACCAGTCGTGATCGCCGTGTAACCGATCTTCTGATGGATAAGCTGCAGATTCCAGGGCTCGCAGACGCAGAAGCAATCCATGGTGCCCACCTTCATGTTGGCGACCATTTGCGGCGGCGGCACCACGATGGTTTCGATGTCCTTGTCGGGATCGATGCCGCCGGCGGCGAGCCAATAGCGGATCCACAGATCGTGGGTGCCGCCAGGGAAGGTCATCGCGGCCTTGATCGCCTTGCCCGAGGCTTTCTTCTTTTCCAGCGCCGCCTTGAACGGCGCGGTATCGACGCCGACCTTGACGTCCTCATATTCCTTGGCGACGGAAATGCACTGGCCGTTCAGATTGAGCCGCGCAAGGATGTACATCGGCGTCGGCACGTTGTTCTGCGTTACCTTGCCGGCCGAGATCAGATACGGCATCGGGGTGAGGATATGCGCGCCGTCGATGCCATTGCCCTCGGAGCCGAGCACGAGGTTGTCGCGCGTGGTGCCCCAGGACGCCTGCTTCTGCACTTCGACGTCGGGCATGCCGTACTTGGCGAAGATGCCCTTCTCCTTGGCTACGAACAGCGGTGATGCGTCCGTCAGCGCGATGAAGCCGAGCTTGGCGGCCTTCACTTCCGGGCCCGCCCCTTGCGCAAACGCGCCGGCCGGGAAATTCAGCTTGGCGGCGGCGAGCAACGCCGCGGTACCACCGGTCGCCTTCAGGAGCTGACGGCGGCTGAAACCGCGGGAGGTGGGCTTGGTGGGCTTCGTCATGGGTCTCGCTGTCCTTTGCGTCTGATCGGGTGTGTCCGGGCCGTCCGTTTGGTGTCACCGCGCAAGGCACGGAAAGGCGCGTTCCAGGGAGGCCCCGGAATGGCGGCGTCACAATTCGGATGATTGGTCTCAAGGGACGGCTACAATGGCGTCGGCACAAACTATTCAAGCTTCGTGCCAAGCCTCCCGCAGCAAAAAAATACCAGCTTTGTCAACCCATTACGGATCTGCTGCGGCGGATTATCACGCGCCAGCGGAACCCTTACTCGCATTCTAAATTTGCGATTCGCTCAAATCTTGTGCGGCGCACAAGATTTGAGCAGGTAAAAAAATCGGAGTTCTAGGCGTTCTCGGCAGCCTTCGCCATCATCGGTTTCGGTGCGCTTCCCTCACCCGGTTTCATCCGGAATTCGTAGGTCATCAGGTGCCATGGCTCGGCTGCTGGCCTGCCGTCCGGCATCGCCGGATCGGTGCGCCTTTCGACCCTGGCGACCAGTTCGTCCTTGACCCCGAACACCACGTCGGAATCGAGATATTTGTCGCCCTCGAGGAAGACATGTGTGATCAGCGGCTGGTAGCCGGGCGCATCGACCAGGAAATGCACATGCGCCGGCCGCATCGCGTGACGGCGTGTCTGAATGATCATCTCGCCGACCGGACCGTCGGTCGGGATCGGATAGCTGCACGGCAGGATGGTGCGGAAGAAAAAGCGGCCGTCGGCGTCGGTGACGAAGCGCGCCCGCGACGACGGCCCCTGCGTCGCATAGGTCGGCTTCTGGGAGTCGTAAAAGCCGTCGTCATCGGCATGCCAGACGTCGACCGGCACGCCCGCCAGCGGCTTGCCCTTGAGGTCGGTGACTCGGCTCTGCACGAACATCCGCTCGCCCGTCAGGTTGACCGAGATATCGGTGCCGTGCGGCGTCACCTTGTGCTCGCCGACATAGAACGGGCCCAGCACGGTGGTCTCGGTGGCGCCGCCGCGCTCGCGATGGTTCACGGCATCGACCAGCATCGAAACGCCGAGCACATCGGAGAGCAGGATGAACTCCTGCCGGATCGGGGTACATTTCTGGCCGGTCCGAGTCAGGAAATCGATCGCGTATTCCCATTCCTCGAAGGTGAGATCGGTCTTGCTTACATAGTCGTGCA
This sequence comes from Bradyrhizobium sp., assembly GCA_013822885.1. Taxonomy (GTDB): domain Bacteria; phylum Pseudomonadota; class Alphaproteobacteria; order Rhizobiales; family Xanthobacteraceae; genus Bradyrhizobium. The sequence goes on along the minus strand of PNLC01000099.1, from coordinate 5,604 downwards.
GCGATTTCACCAGTTCCTGCAGCAGGAATTTGGCGCGCGGATTCGGCGTATCGTCGAAGCTGCGGATCACGGCGGCGGTCAGCTCGGTCTCGTTGAATTGGGGCATATTTTGTGTCCTGCGGAATACGCGGTGGGCTGCGGTCAGCGTATACCACCACCCCGCCATCGGTAAGCGCAGCCTGTTGGAATGGGGCACACTTTTCGGCTATCAAGGCTGCCAACAGCAGCCGGAGACGCGCCCCGATGTTAGCCCCCGCCCCCGCCTCGCCCGAATCCGCCGGAATGTCCAAGGCGGCGCTCGACCGTCTCGAAAATCACCTGAAACAGCGCTACATCGATGCCGGCCGCTTTCCCGGGACCCAGCTCCTGGTCTACCGCCGCGGCAAGATCGTACATTCGACCGTGCAGGGCTTTGCCGATCTCGAGCGCAAGGCGCCGGTCAAGGACGACACCATCTTCCGCATCTATTCGATGACCAAGCCGCTCACCAGCGTGGCTTTCATGATGCTGGTCGAGGAAGGCCGCGTCGCGCTCGACGAGCCCGTCCACAAATACATTCCGGAATGGAAGAACCTCGGCGTGTTCCTTGCCGGCACCAATCCGGCGTTCCTTGCCCGGCCGCCGACGCGGCCGATGCTGATCGTCGACCTGCTGCGGCACACCTCGGGCCTCACCTATGGCTTCCAGCAGCGCTCCAATGTCGATGCCGCCTATCGCGAGAACAAGATCGGCGAAGTCATCAAGGCCGGCACGCTGCAAACCATGATCGACGACCTCGCAAAAATCCCGCTGGAGTTTTCCCCTGGCGAAGCCTGGAATTACTCGGTCGCCACCGATGTGGTCGGCTACCTCGTCGGCAAGATCAGTGGCAGGCCGTTCGAGCAGTTTCTTAAAGAGCGGATCCTGGACCCACTCGGCATGAACGACACCGATTTTTTCGTGCCAAAGGACAAGGCGCATCGCCTCGCGGCGTGCTATTCCGCCGACCCGCAAGGCGGCTTCAACCCGCTCGCCGCCGATCGCAAAGGCACGCTGACGCTGCAGGACGACCCGGCCACGAGTTCGTTCCTGTCGCAGCCTTCATTCGTCTCCGGCGGCGGCGGTCTGTGTTCGACCGTCGCTGACTACCTCACCTTCTGCCGCGCGCTGCTCAACGGCGGCGAACTCGACGGCGTCAGGCTATTGGGTCCGAAGACGCTGAAGCTGATGACGTCGAACCATCTCCCCGGAGGCGTTGATCTGCCGGCGATGTCGCGCTCGATGTTCTCGGAAGCCGCCTATAACGGCATCGGATTCGGGCTCGGCTTTGCCGTCACCATGAACCCCGCGCAGACGCTGATCGCCGGCAGCCCCGGCGAATTCAACTGGGGCGGTGCCGCGACGACGTCGTTCTTCATCGATCCGGCCGAAGAGCTGATCACGATTTTCATGACGCAGGTGCTGCCGTCGAGCGCCTATCCGCTGCGGCGCGAGCTTCGCACCATGGTGTATGCGGCGGTCACCGACAGCAATCTCTGATGGGCGGGGCGGTCGCGGGTTCCATCGCCATGCTGCCTGCGATGGAACCTCTGATCCAGCTTTGCGGGATATCCTGCTAATATCCTTGCCGGAATTCGGCCGCTTCTCCTATGCTGCAGCCAAATTGGGCGCCGATCCGGGAATTTCGTTGCCAAAGCCTTCATTGCCAGTGCGTCTCGCCCTTCTGGTCGCGGGAACGACGCTGCCGCTGATCATCTTCGCGGCCGGGCTGGTCTATAGCCACTATCAGCAGGACCGCCGGCAAGCGACGCAACGGGTGCTCGAAACCGTGCGCAGCATTCGTCTCGTGCTCGATGCCGAGATGCAGCGGATGACTGGCGCGCTGCAGGTATTGGCGCTGACGGACGTGTTGCGCGACCGGAATTTTGACGAGTTTCGCCGGCTATCCCAGGGCTTCCTCGACCAGTACGGCAACAACGGCGTCATCCTGGTGGCGGATCGTGAAGGCCGCCAGCTGTTCTCCTCGGTTAAGTCAGATACCGCGAGCCTGCCGCCGCGCAACAACCGCGCCATCGTCGACCGCGTGTTCTCGGAAAAAAAGCCGGTCTATTCCAACCTGTTCTTCGGAGCGGTCAAGCACCAGCTGATCGTGACGGTCGAAGTGCCCGTCATCCGTGACGGCGAGGTTCTCTTTGAACTCTCCTTCAGTCCGCCGATCGAGATGTTCCAGGCCATGATCGAGCAGCAGCGACCGAACCAGAGCTGGACCATATCGATCTTCGACGGCCTGGGAATTAACTTCGCGCGCATCCCGAACCCGCAGGAAACCATCGGCAAGCGCGCCTCGCCCTCGCTCTATGCGGAGATGTTCAAGAATCCCGAGGCGACGTTTACGACAGTTTCGCTCGAGGGCGTCCCGCTGATCACCAGCGTATCACGCTCCACCCTCACCGGCTGGACCGTCGCTGCCGGCATCGCCGAACGCTCGCTGGTCGCGCCGCTCTGGCGCAATCTTGCCATTGCCAGCGTAATCGGCACGGTACTGCTCCTGATCGGCCTCGCTTTCGCGGTACGGATGGCGACACAGATCGCGCGCGGCGAGATGCTGCACAACTTGCTGATCGAGGAGCTCAACCACCGCGTCAAGAACACGCTCGCAGTCCTGCAATCGATCGCGACGCAGACTTTCCGCAGCGCCAGCCGGGCCGAGCGTGAAAAATTCGAGGGAAGGCTCGGCGCGCTCGCGGAAGCGCACAACCTGTTGAGCCAGTCGAAATGGCAGAGTTCCGAGCTTCAGGATGTCGTCACGAGGGTGCTGCAGCCGTATCGGCTCAACAATCCCGATCGGGTGCGGATGTTCGGACCGCGGGTGCCGCTATCGCCGCGACTCGCCGTCGTGCTGGCCATGATCCTGCACGAGATCGCGACCAATGCCGCCAAATACGGCTCGCTCTCGAACGACACCGGGACCGTAACCCTTGATTGGGAGATTATCGAGGAGAGCAACGGACGTAAACTGCGGCTGATCTGGACCGAGGCCGGCGGCCCGCATGTCACCGCGCCGGTACAGCGCGGGTTCGGGTCGCGGCTGATCGAACGCAGCACACGCGACCAGCTTGGCGGCGAAGCGACCGTCGACTTCCTGCCGCGCGGCGTCGTCTACACGATAAGCTGCATCCTCGAAGAATAATTCGCATCGAAGCACACCAGCTATTTCAGCATCTCCGGAACAATCAGACGGGGCAGGAACAGCGAAACACCGGGCCAGATGATCACCGCTGCGAGCACCAGCAGCATCGGGATCAGCATGATGACCGTGTCCTTCAGCGCATAGCGCAGCCGCACACCTGCGATCGAGCACGCGATCATCAGGCACAGGCCATAGGGCGGCGTCACCAGCCCGAACGCAAGGGAAATGATCGAGATGATCGCAAACTGCACCGGATGGAGGTCGACCGCTCTCGCCAGCGGCTCCAGAACGGTGCCGACGATGACGATCGCAGGAATCGCATCGAGAAAGCAGCCCACAACGAGAAAGCAGAACGAGATGAAGAAGCCGGCCGCGATCGTGCCCATGCCCCAGGTCGAGACGTTGGCGAGCAGTTCCTGCGGGATCTTGTAGTACGCCAGCAACCAGCCGAAGGCGCTCGCCGTGCCCACGCAGAACAGCGCGACCCCGGCCAGGCGCCCGGTATCGAGCAAGGCCCTGTAAAGCTCGCGCCGCCCGGTCTCGCGGTAGAAGAAGGTCGACAGCACGACGGAATAGAGCACCGCAACGCAGGCGGATTCGGTGGCGGTGAACCAGCCGAGCAAAATGCCGCCGACGATGATGAACGGCGTCATCAGCGCCGGTATCGACCGCCAGATCGCGCAGAGCATCTCCCGCCAGCTATTCTTCGGATAGGTCGGATAGCCGCGGCGCACCGCATAGACATGGACGGTCGCCATCTGCGCACCGGCAATCAGCAACCCCGGCACGATGCCGGCCAGATACATCGCCGCAATCGAGGTCGAGATCAGCCCGCCCCACACGATCATCAAGATGGAGGGCGGGATGATGACGGCCAGCACGGCTGACACCGCCGTGATGGCGATGGAGAACGAGAGGTCGTAGCCCTCCTTGGTCTGGGCATCGATGAAGATCTTGGACTGGCTCGCCGCGTCGGCGGTGGAGGAGCCGGAAATTCCGGCGAAGAATACCGACAGTACGACGTTGATCTGCGCCAGCGATCCCGGCCAGTGCCCGACCATCGAGCGCGACAACGCGACCAGCCGGTCGGTAATGCCGCCGATGCTCATCAGGTTTGCCGTCAGGAGGAAGAACGGCACCGCGAGCAGGATGAACGAATTGTAGGCATTGAAGGTCTCCTGCGCGAGCGTCATGATCGACAGGCGGGGCTCGATCAGCAGGATCGGTACGCAGGCTAGCCCAAGCGCGAAGGCAACCGGCACGCGCACGATCAGCAGGCCGACGAAAACTCCGAACAGGACCATTGCGGCCTGCCCAGCAGAAAGAACACTACCGCCCATCGGTTGCCCCAACCATGATCTTGAATTCGTCGACGATCTGCTCACCCGCAAACACGATCCACGTCACGCCGGCTACCGGCCAGGCGACATGGATCATCCAGAGCGGCAGGTCGGCCAGCTCAGACGTTCTGTTCCACGCGAAGCGCGTGAACTCGATGCCGGCCCACACGAACACCAGCGCCAGCGCAAGCACGCCAAGCCGTGCAAGTATCCGCACCGCGGCCTCCGACCGCCGCGACAGGTCCGGCCAAACGTCGACTTCGAAATGCTGCGCCTCCCGCACGCCGACCATGGCGCCGATCATGATCGTCCATACGAACATGAATCGCGCCATCTCCTCGGTCCAGATGTAGGACGGAATGAGTGGCGTGTAGCGAGAGACGATCTGCAGCGTGACCGGGATGACCAGGATGCCGACACAGGCGGCGAGCAGAATCTCGAGCAGCTTCGCATAGGCGGCCGTCGCTCGACGCCAAAGCGACGGGATGGACGAGACAGGCAGTTCAGTCATTTCGGCTCCGTGCGGATCACAGCCCGCCGATCCGGGCAGGAAGCGAGGCCTGCCCGGAATGCTGTCGGCGGTGCCGGCGTGCCTAGGCGACGTTGATCTTCTCGAAGATGGCCTCGGCGCCGATTTCCCTGGCGTAGGTGGCCATCACGGGATCGGCGAGCTTCTTCATGGCGTCGCGCTCTTCGAACTGAACGCGCTTGAGCTTGCCAGCCTTCTCCAGCGTGTCGAGCTTGACGACCTCCTCGCTCGATTCCAGCTGGCGGCCGTAGTCCCCGGCTTCCTTGCCGGCCTTCATGATGGCGTCCTGCAGATCCTTGGGCAGGGTCTTGAGCGTCTTCACCGAGAAGCAGATCGGCCGGATCGACACCGCGTGCTGCGTCAGGTTGAGGTGCGGCGCGACTTCGTAGAACTTCATCGCCTCGACGCCGGCCGCTTCGTTTTCACCGGCCGAGATCACGCCGTTCTGGATCGCGTTGTAGACTTCGTTGTAGGCGATCACGGTCGGGCTCATGCCGACGGCCGCAAACGTCTTCGACCAGATCGGCGCACCCTGCACGCGGACCTTGAGGCCCTTGAGATCGGCG
>PNLC01000098.1 GCA_013822885.1 Bradyrhizobium sp. | reverse complement strand
GGGTTGCCGGTGGTCGGATCGATCGGAACGCCCTGCAGATAATAGCCGGCGCCGTTGACGAGATAGCCGCTCTTGTCGATCTGGAAGTCGCCGCGGCGGCTGAAGCGGTCGACGCCGTCGAACACCGGCGTGCCGTCGGTGAAGTTGCCGGGCTTTTGCACGGCGAAGAAGCCGTTGCCGTTGATCGCCATGAAGGTCGCAACCGAGGCCGTCTGCACGTCGCCCTGCACCGAGTTGGTGGAGCGCGACGTCGTGGTTACGCCGCCGGCGAGCTGCGCCGTCGATGAGGTCTGCGGAATGAGATCGAGGAAGGAGGTGTCGACGCGCTTGAAGGCCGTGGTCTGCGAGTTGGCGATGTTGCCCGAGACGTTTTCCAGCGCGTAGGAGTTCGCCCGTAGACCGCCGACCGCGGTGGTAAGAGCGCCGAAGATACCCATGACATGTTCTCCAAATTCGATCCGGGCGGCTCGCCGGTCTCAGCAACCCCAGGCCGCGTCGGGAGAAGATGTCGCAAGCGTCGTGCCAACCTACAAAATCGATACAAGTCAACAGCTTAATAAAAAAGCCCCGGTCTCGGGACCGGGGCACAATTGCCGGGCGGGCAACAATTGCCGGGCGCGATTAGGCTAGGAAGCCGACGGCCCCGCCGGGTGGAACACCAGCCCGAACCCGTCGATGCAATAGCGCAGGCCGGTCGGCTGAGGTCCGTCGTCGAAGACATGGCCCATGTGCCCACCGCAGCGGCGGCAATGCACTTCGGTGCGCGTCATCCCCAGCGACGTGTCCCTGGTTTCGCCGATCGCGTTGTCGAGCGGCTTCCAGAAGCTCGGCCAGCCGGTGCCGCTGTCGTATTTGGTCTCCGACGAGAACAGCGGCAGGTCGCAGCCGGCGCAGGCGAAGGTGCCCTTGCGCTTTTCCTTCAGCAGCGGGCTCGACCATGGCCGCTCAGTGCCGTGCTTGCGCAGGATTTCATATTGCTGCGGCGTGAGCTGCGCCCGCCACTCGGCGTCGGTCTTTTCGATCTCGAATTTCCCGGCAGCCTCCGCCGGCGTCATGCGCAGCCAGCGAAAGGCAGTAAGGCCAAACAGGCCGGCGACGGTTGCGAGCAGGATACGTCGGTCGATCATGGAAGTCTCCGTGCGGTAGCGGCGTAACGGTTCGCCATCAGGTACGGCCCGCACGGCGCGAAGTTACACGGATCCGTCCCGAATTTTCTCACTTTCCTGCGAGGGAACGGTTGAGGGCGCACTTTCCGGCGACGCCACCGGCCGCGGTGGCTGCGAGCGCGCCGGACGGGGGCCGCTTGGCGGTTGGCGCGGAACTCTGGCGCCGGCCTGCCGGTTGGCTTCCGCCAATCGCGCCTCGCGGGTTCGTTCCCGCGACCGCGCGCCCTCACGGTAACGGGCCAGCGCGCCTGCCGCAGCGGAACTGCCGCGGCCCCACAGGCCGATCAGATGCCCGGCGACCCGGCCGGTGGCGCCGCCGGCCCAGACCAGTTCGAACGGTGAAAACAGCCGCCAGCGGTCGTCACCCCACAGGATGCTGCGCGCGATCAGTTGCCCCGCCATCGCCGACGTGTTCAGCCCCTGACGGCCGAACCCGCTCGCGACCCACAATCCTTTGCGCAACTGTCCGATCTGCGGCATGCCGTGCACGGTCACGCCTACCGCGCCGCCGAACACGTCAGCGATCGCGACCGGACCGAGCCGGGGGTAGATGGTTGCGATGCGGCGCGCAATCGCCGCGCCGAAGCGTCGCGGCCGCGCGTCCCAGGTGGTCTCCGGGCTTGCCCACATCAGCCGATCGCCGTCCACGATCCGGAAATGATCGATGCCGTCACTGTCGGCCACCGAGCCGGCGAACGCAATCACCTCGCCGAGACGCTGGCCGAGCGGCTCGGTCACCCCGGCATAGCGCCAGACCGGCAGCAGCGTCTCGGACAGCCGCCGCAACGTCGCGCCGAGATGAACGTTGCCCGCCAGCACGATGTGGGCAGCACGCAGCCGTGCCGACGGCGTCACGATGCGCTTGCGGATGCCGGATGAATCGATGCTGACGACGGGCGTGTCCTCGAAGATGCGCACCCCTGCCCGCCTCGCCTGCTCGGCCAGTCGGTGGATGTACTTTCGGCCGTCGATCTGGAACGCGCGCGGGTAATAAATCCCGTGGAAATACCGTCCGGTGCCGAGCTGAGCCCGCACGCGATCGACCTGCCATCCCTCGACCTCAGTCTCGAAATCCTCGCTCAGCGTCTGCAGGCGGCTGATCAGCGTTTCACCGGCATCGACATTGGAAACCTCCAGCGCGCCCTGGCTTGCCGCAATGCCGGGCATGGCTTCCTCGGTGGCGGCAGCGCGAACATATTCGGCGCCAAGCTTCGACAGCGCCCACAATTCGCGCGCGTCTTCCATCCCGACGCGCTCGATCAGTTCGGCGACCGGAAGACTATATCCCGGCATTACCGTGCCAAGGTGATGGCCTGAGGCGTTCCAGCCGACATGCCGGCCCTCCAGCACGGCGACACTGGCGCCGAGGCGTGCGGCTTCAAGCGCCACCGTCAGACCGGCAAGTCCCGCCCCGACCACGCAGATATCGACATCCAGGTCGAAGGAAAGACGGGAACGCAAGGGTGCATCCCCGTCGGGGCCGTTGGTCGCACTTGTGAAAGTCTCAGCCATGTCGTTTTCTTACGGACCGCTGCGGCGATTGTCACCTTGTCCCAGCCATGACCTTGTAGATTAGTCCAAACTGAGACCGAATCGAGATCGCGCCCATGCGCCGTTTGATGCTGCTGCGTCACGCCAAGACCGAACACGACGCGCCTTCGGGCCACGATCACGACCGCCGTCTCGACGACCGCGGCCGGCAGGACGCCGCCATCATCGGCGGCTGGATCGGCCGGCACCCGCCTATTCCAGACGCGGTTCTGGTGTCGACGGCGGTGCGGGCGCACCAGACCTGGGAAATCGCGAGCGAGGCGATGAAGGATGCGTTGCGCGAACCGGCGCAGCCGCCGCAGGTCGAACTTCTCGACGAGCTTTACGGCGCCGAGCCGGCGCGGCTCTTGAAGATCATCCGCATGGCCGAGGTCAACAATCCTGCGTGCCTGATGCTGATAGGTCACAATCCCGGCATGCATGAACTGGCGTTTATGCTCACCGGCAGCGGCGACGCGTCGGCGAAGAAGGCGATCGAGGACAATTTGCCGACCGCGGGCCTGGCCATCATAGATTTCGCGATCGACGACTGGAGCGAGGTGGCGTTCCGCCGTGGCAAGCTCGTGCGCTTCACCAGCCCGAAATTGTTGAAGCAGACCTCCGACGATTGAGGGCCACGGACAGCCGTCTCGCTTCCTGTTAATGTGAAGGATGATGACGTTTCCGAGCGATGGGAGAACAGGCTCGCGCAAAAGAAAACGTTGAAAAGCAAATCGCTGGACTCCCGCGCTAACAATTGGAACCGCGCGGGCACGCGCAGGAGGCGCAGATGTTCAAGTCGATTCTTGTGCCGATCGATCTGACCGATACCGACCTGACCAAGCCCGCCATCGCCACCGCCGCGACGCTGGCGCGGACCTGGCACGGCTCGGTGCGCCTGCTCAACGTGATGCCGATGACACCGGTCATGCTGGCCGAATATGTGCCGGCCGATTTCGACGACCAGCAACGGGCGACCGCGCAGGAAGCGCTCGCCATCGTGGCGCGCGAATCCGGCATCGAGGCATCGCGCATTTCCGTCGCGGTGCGGCAGGGCGGCATCTATCACGAGATCCTCGAAGAGGCCGCGGCAATCAAGGCCGACCTGATCGTGATGACGTCGCACCGGCCGGCGATGCGGACCTATTTCCTCGGCTCCAACGCCGGCCATGTCGTGCGCTACGCCAAGTGCTCGGTGCTGGTGGTGCGGCACTGACGCCGCGAACGGCGCCCGGACACAAAACCGCAAAACAACCCCATGCAAAGTAGAATCGGCCCCGGCTCGCAGCGCTCCCGATTCACCTGATACGCCCGAACTCCGGGTCGACGCCGCCGCGCACGGCCGCTTCAATCCGGCCGCGCTCGATGCCGATATCGCGGAGCGCACGATCGTCCAGCTCGCTCAGCGTTTTGATGGCTTCGCGGTTCGCGAAATAAGTCACGATGCCGTTCACCACGTTGCCGAGGCCGCGGACGAATCCGCCCGACAGGTTTCGGGAAGCAGGCTGGCCTGCGGTCGAGGCAATGGTGGTCGTCGTCATCGTTCTTCTCCGGTTGGCTTCCATGCGGCAAAGCGATGCCGCCAGCGCAAATGCTGCGAGCAGCGTCTGCACTTTGAGTTATGATTGCTTGCACCCCTCTCAGTGCAATCTCGGACTTGATGGCCGCAAAATGATCCGATACATTTCTCGGTGCAAGCAAAACATTGCTCTCGGTACAATAATGTCCAAGTTCGAATACCTGAAGCTGGCCGATACCGTCGCCGCCGAGATCGCCAACGGCGCGCTGAAGCCCGGCGACCGGCTGCCGCCGCAGCGCAGTTTCGCCTATGAGCGCAAGATCGCGGTCTCGACGGCAAGCCGGGTCTACACCGAGCTATTGCGCCGGGGCCTCGTGGTCGGCGAAGTCGGACGCGGCACGTTCGTGTCGGGCGAAACGCGGCGCGGGGTCGCGATGCCGATGGAGCCGCGCGGCGCACGCATCGATCTCGAGGTCAATTATCCCATTCTGCCGACGCAATCGGCGATGATCGCCAGAAGCCTGGAAGGAATTGAACGTCCCGACGTGCTCGATCTAGCGTTGCGACACTCTTCCACCATCGGCACGCAGGTGGCGCGCGCGGTATCGGCGGAGTTTCTCGCCCGTGAGGACTGGTCACCGGCTCCGGATCAATTCGTCTTCACCGCCAACGGGAGGCAATGCATCGCCGCAGCGCTTGCGGCGGTGGTGCCGGCGGGCGGCCGTTGCGGCGTCGAAGCACTGACCTATCCCTTCATCAAGGACATCGCCGCACGACTAGGCGTCACGCTGGTGCCGCTCGCGATGGACGAACAGGGCGTTAGACCCGACGCCGTTCAGAAAGCCCACCGCGAAGCGCATCTGACGGCGCTGTACATTCAGCCGACGATTCAGAATCCCCTCGGCATGACGATGCCGGCCGCGCGCCGCGCCGATCTGCTGCGCGTCGTCGAAAAGCTCGGCCTCATCGTGATCGAGGACACCGTCTACGGCTTTCTCGACGAGGGGACGCCGATGGCCGCGCTCGCGCCCGACCATTGCATCGTGCTCGACAGCCTGTCGAAGAAGGTGGCGCCCGGCCTCGCGCTCGGCTTCATCGTTTCGCCGCCGCGCCTGCGCGAGCGCATCATGGCCGCGGTACGGTCGGGCGGATGGACGGCTTCCGGATTTGCCTTTGCCGCCGGACAACGGCTGATGGCGGACGGCACGGTGGCCGAGCTGTCACGCCTGAAACGGATCGACGCGGCGCGCCGCCAGCAGATGGCGGCCAGATACCTCGCCGGCTTCGAGATCCAGGCCAACGTCAAATCCTACCATCTCTGGCTCACACTGCCCCAACATTGGCGCTCGCAGACATTCGTCGCGGCCGCGGCCCGCCGCGACATCGCGCTGACCCCTTCGACCACCTTCGCCGTGATTCCCGGCCATGCCCCCAACGCGGTCCGCCTTGCACTCGGCGCTCCCAGCAACGAGCAGCTCGATCTGGCGCTGCGAACGCTCTCGGGAATGCTGACGGCGAAAGAGGACGTCGATACAACCGAGTAGAGCTAGCACCTCTGCACAGATGTCTTGACGGGTTGGCAGGGCAGCATTGCTGGGTCCCCTAACGTCTGGGTTCAGTGAGGGACAGTCTGCCTTGGATGGACCGCATGGGCCACGGGCTGCCGTAACGCTACGTTGATTTGATGGCCGGTGTACCCCAGATGGCTGCCGACTTGATGCGGCGCCGCAAGTTGGCAGCCCTGGGCCACTAAATTAGCCGACATTGGTCTCTGAGCCTGAGTCCGGACGTTCGGCTTCGCGCCCATTTCGGCCGCTTCCTGGCACATTCAGGGTTTCCGGAATCTGCCGTTATGTCAGCGTTCGGAATTGCCCGCACAAATGCGGTTGGTATTCATCGTTCCGCCACTCCAATGAGTGCGGTCGAGGTTATTGGTAGGACCGGGCGACCATCGGCCCTGCCCCGCACCTCGGCAATCACCGCGGCCTTTTCGATGTCGTTCAGGCTGGTCCAGTCGGGCGACATGCCGAAAAGCGTGTCAGGCGCGTCGAGCGCCGCCACGTCGAGTAGATAATCATGAGTCACCAGGTCGATCCGGGGATCGCGATAGCCAGCAGTGACGAGGGCGCGGGCGAAATCTTCCGGATCACTCATTGCCTGAACGGCTTCAAGCATTGCCATGCCCGACCGATCAGGGAACAGTTTCTGCCGGACTTCGCTCAACAGCAGGAAGGTCGCCGCGCCCCGATCCTGCCAGGTCGCGACCACGCCATGCCCGCCGGGTCGCGTAACCCGTCGCATCTCTGTCAAACCCTTGCGCCAATCGGGGAACATGATGACACCGAAGATCGAAAAGACGGCATCGAAATGCGCGTCGGGCAGGTCGAGCGCCTGTCCGTCCATTACCCGCGCCTCCACATTGGGTAGACCAGCAGCGGCGACGCATCCCACCATGCCGGGCGAGAAGTCGGTCGCCAGTACTCGTGCGCCGGTGCGCGCGGCTGCCAGCGCGAGCGCGCCGGTGCCGGCCGCCACGTCGAGAACATGGCTCTGAGGCGTCAGGGTTACGCGCGCCAGCGCCGCCTCTGCAAAGAGCGCGGTGAAAGGGTGCGCGGTCTGCTGATAATGGTTCGCCACGCTGTCCCAGTGGTCTTGCTTCTCAAACTGTCGCATTTCCGATACCTCACCAGTCATGTAACTTTATATGTATCATGACTGCATGCCCTTGCCAATGGTGGGATGCATGCGAAAGATCAGCAGATGCGAAAAGACAGCCGCCTTTCCCGAATGCTGCATGTGCTGCTCCACATGGCGCGACATGACGGCCCCATGACGTCGGAGGCGATCGGCATAATGCTGGGGACCAATCCGGTCGTCGTTCGCCGCACATTGGCGGGGCTGCGCGATGCGGGCTATGTCCGGTCGGACAAAGGGCATGGCGGCGGCTGGGTCATCGCGTGCGATCTAGAGCGTGTGTCACTTCTCGATGTCTATCGTGCGGTTGGTGGTCCCCGACTATTTGCGATCGGGAACGAGCATTCCAACCCAGACTGCGCGGTCGAGCAACTCGTCAACGCAGCGGTGGACGATGTCCTTCGCGATGCCGAAGCATTGCTGGTCGAGCGGCTGGGCGCGGTGAGCCTCGCAGAACTGAGCAAGGGTCTCGACGCGCGCTGCGCAGGCGATCCAAGATGGCAGCTCGAACGGGTTGCCCCCTAAATTGCGGACGTTCCCAACTTCCGCTTCGGGCCCCGGGGGCTGCCTTCCCGAATGCGTTAGCGCCAAGGCCGCCGTACCCCAGAGAGCTGCCGACTTGCTGCACCGCGCAAGTCGGCGAACTCGGGCCAAACCCGGTTGTGCGCTCCCGCGCCTCATTTCGGCTGACAGATGCAAGGCAGTTCGATCGGCCAACCCGTCAAAACCTCTGCAGAGGTACTAGCGGTCCCGCGGCTTGCCCTCCGGCCACTCCGCGATAAAGCCCCTCGCCTTGTACGGCTCGATCTTGTCCCACTCGGCGAGCATGCGGCGGCTGAATTCGGTGTCGGTGTGCCAAAGCGACCGGGGCGTCTTGAAACTGTCGATCGTGACAAGCATCTTCTCCACTTCCGGCCAGTGGCGATGCAGCGTCATCGGATAGCGCCGCGCAGTCCAGGTATTGCCGAGACAGATCACGCTTTTGATGTTGCCGAGCCCCATCGCCGCATCGATGATCGGCAGCGAGAAGATCACGTTCTCGCCGGTGTTCATCGCCCGCTCTTCCCGCAGGATCACGCGGGACGGAACGCCGCGCGCGACCATCGCGTCCGCGATGATCTCGCACTCCGAAAGCTCCGATCCCGGCGTGATTCCCCCGCTCACGATCGCCCAGCGGAAGTATCCCTCGTTCCACAGGCGGCAGGCCACGTCGACGCGCTCGGCGACATCTGCGCGCGTTCCGAACACGAACAGGAGATCGGCCGGCCGCAGCGGCGTCTCGATCAGGTGCCTCGCATTGATCTCGGCAATCTCGGCCTCGGTCGGCAGTCGCACTGACTCGATCCCTCGCGGCGATTTGTGGGACACGCGGTCATGACTGTGCCGCCTGCCGCAGATTCCGCGAAGTCACGTTTCATTTCGCTTGATTGCGAGGCAGCAGCGTGTCGGGAAGCTGATCGAAGGTGTAACGGCACGGCCGGTTGCGCTGGATGAAGCCGCCAACCGTCCAGGCGAACCAGACGGCCATGCCGACGAGAAACAACGCGCCGGTGAATTCGGAAGTCGCAAGCGCCCGAACCAGAAGCCCGACCATCGCGATCGCCAGCAACGCCACGATGGTCACCGCCGTGACATAGTGCACCGGCCCGATGCCGCCGATCAGCGCAGCCTTGCTGCCCGCCGCCTTCATCCTTCGGTGCAATTCGATGATGAACGCGCGGTAGTCCCCGTCCTGCGGCGTCACCAGCGCGACCGTCTGCCAGGTCGTGGAGAGAACAGTGATGCGTCCGCCGCCGGCCCTTTCGATGTCGGCACGAAAACGACGCGACTGCATCGTCATCGGCCGATAGGACAGACGGACCGAAGCGATCTCGGCATAGGGCCAGACGCCGGACCGACTGCCGATGTGCCACGACAATCCATCGTCCGTCAGATCGAATTGATAAGCCGCTCCAACCAGCGACGCCTTGTAGGTGTACTGGGTCACCGGCGAAGCACCCTCGCCTGCCTTCGTCGATGCGTTTGGAAGAGATGTCGGCAACTTGAAAATTCCCGTTGTCGGTTGAGGCCGCATGCTTGCGCGGCGCGTCGGCTTTACCTTACAAGCGGAGCATGTCCGAGACGACCTATTTTCCACGCCGCCTGATCCTGGCCGGCGCCATCGTTTCAGGTGTGTTGCTGGCGCTGGCCGTCCACATGCTGGGCGCGCGCTACGGCCTCGATCTCGGCGGCCTGTGGCGATCCGACAGCCGCGACTTCATGCCGGCAGGTGCTGCGATTGCCTGGTGGCTGATCGCGACCGTCGGCTTCTCGGGCGGCTATTTTACCGCCAATCTGATGGACAGCGCGGTCTCGGGCCAGATTCCTTTGCGGATGCGCCAGTTCCTGATCGCGGTAGGCGTGCTGATCCTGGCCGGCGCAGGACAGGCTGCTTCCGCGCCGAGCCCCCTGCCGACCATTTCGGGCGTATTAGCGGGCCTTGCAGCCTTGTGCCTCGGGGCCGCCATGGCGTTTTGCGGCGCGCATTTCGCGTTGCGCAAGGCCTGACCTAAGCGATCATGCGCTGGCGCGGCTGCGTCAGCATCTTCTCCACCTCGGCGGCGGGACGCGGCCGGCTGAACAGGTAGCCTTGCGCCTGCGTGCACCCTTCCTGGCGCAACAGTTCGAATTGCGCATCGGTCTCGACGCCTTCGGCTGTCGTGACGATGCCGAGGCTCTTGCCGAGGCCGGTTACGGCGCGCACGATCGCCATCGAATCATCGCGGGTTGCCAGTTCGCTGACGAACGAACGGTCGATCTTGATCTTGTCGAACGGAAAGCTGCGCAGATAGCTCAGCGAAGAATATCCGGTTCCGAAATCGTCGAGCGAAATCCTGACGCCGAAGCTGCGAAGTTCATGCAGCACCGCCAGCGTTGCCTCGCTGTTCTGCAGCAGCACCGATTCCGTGATCTCCAGTTCGAGCCGGCGTGCCGGAAGGCCGGAAGCTTCGAGCGCCTGCTTCACCATCGATACCAGGCTGGGATTCTTGAACTGCACCGGCGACAGGTTGACGGCAACGCCGACATCCCGCGACCAGGCGACCGCGTCCATGCAGGCCCGGCGCAACACCCACTCGCCGATCGGAACGATCAGGCCGGTTTCTTCCGCCAGCGGGATGAAATTGACCGGAGAGATCATGCCGCGCAGCGAATGATTCCAGCGCACCAGGGCTTCGAAGGCGACGACCTCATCCCTGGCGACATCGCGGATCGGCTGGTAATAGACTTCGAATTCCTCGCGCGGCAGCGCCGCACGCAAGTCGATTTCCAATAGCCGCCGCGCCTGCGCGCGCGCGTCCATGCCCGTCTCGAAAAAGCGGTAGGTGCCGCGGCCGTCTTCCTTGGCACGGTACAGCGCCAGATCGGCCTTCTTCAGCAGTTCGTCCGGGTTGCTGCCGTCTTCGGGCGCCAGCGAAATGCCGATGCTGACGCCGATGACGAGCTGATGACCGGCAACATCGTAGGGCGCAGAGAGCCTCTCGACCACCTCGCTCGCGAGCATGGCGACGGCGGACGGCTCGCAATCGCCGCCGAACAGCACGACGGCGAATTCGTCGCCGCCCAGTCGCGCGACCGTGTCGTTCTCGGTGACGCAGCCGGCGAGACGCCGGGCGACCTCCTTCAGCAGCACATCGCCGACCGGATGGCCCAGCGAATCGTTGATGCTCTTGAAGTGGTCGAGATCCAGGCAGAGCACCGCCACCTGATCGTTGCCACGAACGAGCCGCAGGGCCTTTTCGAGCTGTTCGCGGAACAGCGTCCGGTTCGGCAGATTGGTCAGCGCGTCATGGCGCGCCATGTGCGAGATCTGTTCCTGGGCGGCCTGCCATTCGGTGATGTC
>PNLC01000097.1 GCA_013822885.1 Bradyrhizobium sp. | reverse complement strand
TGCCGACATCCAGCGAAGCCACCAGCGCCGTTCGCTTGTGGTCGACCGGGCGCGTCTTCGGGGTTTGGTTGCGATCGAGGCCGGTCATGCGTCACCGGCCTTTTTCTTGGGTTTCTTGTCCTTGAACAGTTCTTCGCGGGCCTTGGCCGCGTCTTCGGACAATTGCACGGTGAGCCGGTCCGGCAGGCGCATGTCGACGGCGACGATGTCGCGCGAGAACAGCCGGTCGTCCTGGTCGAGCTTGCTCAGGAGCGCCAGCGCATTGCCGACATCGTTCTCGGGCAGTCGGATATCGAGCCCATCCTTGAGCCGCAGATTCCAGCGACGTTCGCCGACGAAGATCGCGGCCTTGGTCACGGTGCGGACCTGCGGATAGCGGTCGAGCAGCGCGAGGAAATCACGGGCCTTGAGATCGGCGCCCTTCCCCACTACGAGCGGCAGTGTCGCGAAACGTCGTGACATATAAGGCTCAAGCACCGCGCCGTCTTCCGCGATGACCGACAGCCGGCCGTCCTGCTGCCACAGCGCAAACGCCGTGCGCTCGACGATGTCGATCTGCAACCGGCCGGGATAAAGCTTGAGGATGGTCGCGTCCGCGATCCATGGATTGGACTTGAGCTTGTCGCGCACGGTCTCGGCGTCGAGGAACAGCAGCGACGAGCGACCGCTGACGCCGCCGATCGCAAGCACCTCGTCCTGGTTCAGTTGCTTGCGGCCGTTGATGGCAACGGTGGTGATGCGGAAGCCGGCCGAATTGGCGAGCGCATTGCGGGTATCGCTCAGCCCCGCCATGAAATCATCGACATGGCCGCCCTTGACGATGCCGAGACCGGTGCTGCCGAGCAGCATCAGCACGGTCAGCGCAATACCCGTGCGGTTCGGAAGGTAACGCTCGACCAGACGCACCAGCCGATTCGGCGGCGCGCGATCGATCACACGCTTCGCAGGCACAGGCGCGCGACGGCCCAGCCGCTCGCGCAGCAGCACGCCCGCCCCGATTGCGGCGGCTTTCAGGTCAGCTTGGGGCCCCAGCGATCTCAGCGACCGAGCGAGGCGTCCTGCACCATCCATTGCACGAGCCTGTCCAAATGTTGTTTCCGCAAGGTTTTTTGCGGGTTCGGGCCCAGATGACGCCTCGTGCTTGCCGGACCTGGTGCTGATCTGAAGTCGGAACAGCGCGGCCCGGCAGCCAAGCGCCACATGCGCCGCCGGCGTTAACCTTCGGACTTCCTGGTAAACAAAGTGTAAATTCGGGAGGGGTGCGACGCGCTTTGAGGCGCCTTTTGAGGGGTTTGCCCCACATTTATTAGGATTTTAGCAATAATTTTGAGGGCGAGGTTAGTTCCGGGTTAACGGGCCGTTAATGGCTCGCCCAAGCGCTCAGAACCGCGCGCGGCTGCGCCGTTCGGCCAGCGTGACCTGTTCGCGGAGAAAATCCACGAATTCGATCCCCTGCGCATTGAGCGCTTTCGGATACAGCGATGCTGCCGTTAGCCCCGGTAACGTGTTGGTTTCGAGGTAAATCGGCCCCTTCGCGGAGACGATGAAGTCGGACCTCGAATAACCGCTGCACGACAGCGCCCGGTGCGCCCGCAGCGACTGGTCCATGAGGGCTGCGCTGATCTCGGGCGCGAATCGCCCCGGGCAGATCTCCTGGGTGGATTTCAGCAGATACTTTGCGGTGTAGTCGAAAGTGCCCTCGCCCGGCACGATCTCGATCGGCGGCAGCGCAAGCACCGAACCGTCGGGCCGCTCCAGCACGCCGCAGGTGGCCTCCACGCCCGCGACGAACGGCTCGATCACATATTCCTCGGCCCTCGCGGCATTGCGCACGGCGACGAGGTCCTGTTTCGCATTGACGAAGATCAGGCCATAGCTCGATCCATCCCGCGCCGGCTTGGCGACGAGCCTGCCGTATTCGGCGAACGCCGCGTCGAGGTCTTCCAGCGCGATGCCGGCCGGCGCCGTGACGCCTGCGTACGCCGCGAATCGTTTGGCCGCCATCTTGTCGAAGGCGAGATTCGATGACGCCGAACCGGATCCGGTGAAGGGAACCCCGCGCAGTTCGCACATCGCCTGCAGTTCGCCATTCTCGGCCCGGCCGCCATGCAGGCCGAGCACCAGCACGCGATCCTCGACGCTGGCCTTGTCGAGCGCCGCCACGAGCGGCAGGCCGGGGCTATCCGGCTTGAATTCGTCCTCGAACGGGCGCGTGTGCCCGAGCAATTTCTGCGAAACAACCCCATGCACAGTATCGGCAACGTCCCAGAACCACAGATCGGCTTCCGGCAACGCCCGGTGCAGCGCCTGCGCGCTCGCGACCGAAACCAGACGCTCCTTGTTGGTGCCGCCAAAGAGAATGGTGATCCGCATCAGCTTCTATCCATCTGTCATTCCGGGGCGATGCGAAGCATCGAACCCGGAATCTCGAGATTCCGGGTCTGGTCCTTCGGACCATCCCGGAATGACGGTTATGCGGCAATCCCGATCCGCTTGATTTCCCAGTGTAGCTCGATTCCAGAATTCGCTTTAACCCGCTCGCGTACGGTTTCGCCCAGCGTTTCAATATCATGGCCGGTGGCGTTACCGGTGTTGATGAGGAAATTGCAGTGCATCTCCGAGACCTGCGCCCCGCCGACACGCAGGCCGCGGCAGCCGGCGGCGTCGATCAGTTTCCAGGCGCTGTTGCCGGGCGGGTTTTTGAAAGTCGAGCCGCCGGTCTTTTCGCGAATCGGCTGGGCGGTTTCGCGATGGCTCTGCACCTCGTTCATCCGCGCGCGAATGGCCTCGGCGTCGGCGATGGCGCCGCGAAAGCGCGCGGAGGTAAAAATGACGGAAGGATCGACGCCGCTGTTGCGATAGACGAACTTCATCTCGGCATTGCCAAAGACATGTTTGGCGCCGTCACGGCCGATGCCAGTGGCCTCGATCAGGACGTCTTTGGTCTCGCTGCCATTGGCGCCGGCGTTCATCCGCAGTGCGCCGCCGATGGTGCCGGGAATGCCGAAGAAGAACTCCAGGCCGCCGATATTTGCCGCGGCCGCGGTTTCTGCCACGCGCTTGTCGAGCGCGGCGGCGCCCGCGCTGACCACGTCGCCAGAAACGGAGACATCGCCAAACGCCCGCGGCGACAGCCGGATCACCACACCCGCGATGCCGCCGTCGCGCACGATCAGGTTGGAGCCGACGCCGACCACGTAGACCGGCAACTCCCTTGCGAGATACTCGAGGAAATAGGCGAGATCGTCCTGATCCGCCGGCGTAAACAGCACCTGTGCCGGGCCGCCGACGCGAAACCAGGTCAACTCCGCCAGCGACTGGTTCGCCAGCAACCGCCCGCGCAGTTGCGGCATCGCGGCCTTCAGTTCGGAGGTGATGTCGGGGAAGGTCAAGAATGCTCTCTCAACTCGTCATGGCCGGGCTTGTCCGGCCATCCACGTCTTGCAGACTACCTGCATGGCAGGCGGCTATGTTTACATTCTGACGAACCGACCAAACGGCATCCTGTATGTCGGGGTGACAAGCGATCTTGTCCGCCGGATATTCGAGCATCGGTCGGGTTTCGTCGATGGCTTCACCAAACGATATGGTTTGAAGCGATTGGTCTATTTTGAGCAATTCGACGACATCCGAGACGCCATCCAACGCGAACACAACATCAAGCATTGGCCCCGTGCCTGGAAGGTCCGAAAGATTGTCGCCATGAACCCGGATTGGGACGACCTTTTCGATACCATCGCGACCTAAAGGCGTGGATGGCCGGGACAAGCCCGGCCATGACGGGATTGAGAGTGGTGAACCCATCACCCCAGCGCCTTCAATTCGCCCGGCAAGGCGTAAGCCCATTGCGTGATGTTGCCGGCCCCGAGGCAGACGACGAGATCGCCCGTGCCGGCCACGCCGCGAACGACCCTGGCAAGCTCCGCCGGGCCCTGAAGCGGGATCACCTCGCGATGGCCGTGGGCGCGCAGGCCGAGGACGAAATGGTCGCGGTCGATCCCCTCGATCGGCGCCTCGCCCGCCGGATAAACTTCCGCGACAACAACCGCGTCGGCATCGTTGAAACAAGTACAGAATTCCTCGAACAGGGACTGCAGCCGGGTAAAGCGATGCGGCTGCACCACGGCGATGATCTTGCCGCTGGTCGATTCGCGCGCCGCTTTTAGAACGGCCGCGATCTCGACCGGGTGATGGCCGTAATCGTCGATCACGGTAACGCCGTTCCATTCGCCGGTCCGGGTGAAGCGCCGCTTGACGCCGCCAAAGCCGGCAATTGCCTTGCGGATCGCCTCGTCGGGAATCCCGAGTTCATGCGCCACTGCAATCGCCGCCGTGGCGTTCGATGCGTTATGCCGTCCCGGCATCGGCAGCATGATGTCCGAAATCTCGTGGGTAGCGTCGGTCTTGCGGTTGCGGAACACGACCTTGAATTTCGAGCCGCCGCCGGTCGGCGTCAGGTCGACCAACCGTGCGTCGGCCTGCGGGTTTTCGCCATAGGTGATGATGCGGCGGTCCTCGATCTTGCCGACGATGGTCTGCACGACGGGATGATCGATGCACATCACCGCAAAGCCGTAGAACGGGACGTTCTCGACAAAATTCCGGAACGCGTCCTGCACCGCCTCGAAGGTCCCGAAGTGGTCGAGATGCTCGGGGTCGACGTTGGTGACGATGGCCACGTCCGTCGGCAGTTTCAGAAACGTGCCGTCGCTTTCGTCGGCCTCCACCACCATCCAGTCCCCTGCCCCCAGCCGCGCATTGGTGCCGTAGGCGTTGATGATGCCGCCATTGATCACGGTCGGGTCGAGATTGCCGCCGTCCAGCAGCGCTGCGACCATCGAGGTGGTGGTGGTCTTGCCGTGGGTGCCGGCGATCGCGACGCAGCTCTTCAGCCGCATCAGTTCGGCCAGCATTTCGGCGCGGCGCACCACCGGAATGCGCTGGGCGCGGGCCGCCATCAATTCCGGATTGTCGCGCTTGATCGCGGTGGAGACCACGACGACATCGGCGCCATCGACGTTCTCGGCCTTGTGGCCGATCGACACCGTGATGCCCTTTTCGCGCAGCCGCGCGACATTGCCGCTTTCGGACGCATCCGAGCCCTGCACGGTATAACCGAGATTGCACAGCACCTCGGCGATGCCGCTCATGCCGATGCCGCCGATGCCTACGAAATGAATGGGTCCGATCTCGCGCGGCAGTCTCATGGTGTTCTCGCCTTCGCCGTCATGCCCGGGCTTGTCCCGGGCATCCACGTCTTACTGACTTATGAAAGACGTGGATGGCCGGGACAAGCCCGGCCATGACGCCTGAACATCTAATAATCGTCGTTTCGGCCTAGATTCCGGCCACTTTCATCACCAGATCGGCCAGCCGTTCGGCTGCATCCAGCCGGCCGACCCTGCGGGCCGCGGCCGCCATCGCGGTCAGCCTGGCGGGCTCGGCGGCGAAGCTCGAGATTTCGGCGGCGAGTCTCGCTGGCGTGAATTCGGCCTGCGGAATCCGCAGCGCGCCGTCGACCTGGGCCAGCACGCCGGCGTTGGCGAACTGATCCTGATCGATCGCGCCGGGCAACGGTACCAGGATCGAGGGCCGGCCTATCGCGGCGAGTTCCGCTACCGTGCCGGCGCCGGAGCGCGAGATCACCAGATGGCTGGAGGCCAGCCGCGCCGGCAGGTCGCTGAAGAACGGCGCGAGTTCGGCGTTGATCTTCATGCGGTCATAGATCGCGCGCACCCGCCCCATGTCCTCCTTCCGCACCTGCTGCGTCAGGATCAGCCGGCTCCACAAGACAGGCTCCAGTCCCTGGATCGCGCCGGGCAGGATATCGCTCATCACCCGCGCGCCCTGGCTGCCGCCGACCACCAGCAGGCGCAGCGGACCGTTCGGTTCGGGAGATGAATATGGCACGGCGGCGGCAGCGAGGACGGCGGGGCGCATCGGCGTACCGACGGTCGTCGCCTTGCTCGCAAGTGCGGGATCGCGATCGAGGACGCCCGGCAGCGAGGTGGCGATCGCGTTGACGCGCCTGGAGAGAAAGCGGTTGGCACGGCCGAGCACGGCGTTGGCGTCGTGAATGATGGCGGGCACACCGAGCAGCCTTGCCGCAAACAGCGGCGGCACCGTCGGGTAGCCGCCGAAGCCGACCACGGCGGCAGGCTTCAGCCGCCGGATCAGTTTGGCCGCAACCAGCGTGCCGTAACCGAGCATGTAGCCGGTGCGCAGGAGCGACATCAGCGAACGCCCGCGCACCGTCTCGCTCGGGACTACGTCGATGTTTTCGCTGGTGAACAGCCCGCTGTAGCGCAGCGCACGGGCGTCGGTGGCGAGCCGCACACGCAAGCCGCGCCTGATGAGTTCGACGCCTAGCGCCTCCGCGGGAAACAAATGGCCGCCGGTGCCGCCCGCGGCCAGCAGAATGAGAGGCTGGTTCCTGTCCATGCCCTCAAATAGCCGACGGCGGAGCCGCCGTCACCACATCCGTGCGGTCAGGCGTAACCGCGCGCCGCGCCCGCCGCATTCATCGATTCCACCTCGGTGCGCGGGCGTTGCCGGGTCAGCGCCAGCATCATACCGACGCCGTAGGCCAGCGAGATCATCGACGAGCCGCCATAGGATATAAAGGGTAGCGTCATGCCCTTGGCGGGGACCAGTTGCAAATTGACCGCCATGTTGATCGCGGCCTGCACGCCGAACAGGATCGCAAGCCCGGACGCAGCAAAGCGCGCGAACATATCCTCGTTCGCATAGGCGCGCGTCAGCGTGCGGATCACGACAAAGGCGAACAGCGCGACCAGCGCCAGGCAGAGGATGATGCCGAACTCTTCGGCGGCGACCGCGAACACGAAATCGGTATGACTGTCCGGCAGGCTCCGCTTGGCGATGCCCTCTCCCGGCCCGAGGCCGAACCAGCCGCCGTTCCAGAATGCTTCCATCGCCATGTCGACCTGGAACGTGTCGCCGGAGGCCGGATTCAAGAAGCGCCTGATGCGGCCCGCAACGTGGGGCACCAGAAGATACGCGCCGAACAATCCGGCCGCCGAGACGCCGGCGAGACCGGCGACCCAGATCATCCGCATGCCCGCGATGAAGAACAGGGCGCCCCACACCATCAGGACCAGCATGGTCTGGCCGAAATCCGGTTCCATCACCAGAAGCGCGACCAGCGTCAGCAGCAGCACGATCGCCATCGAAGTCGCAGGCATTTCCGGCCGCTTGGTCGATTCCGCAAAAAGCCACGCCGCCATCACGACGAAAGCGGGCTTTGCGGATTCGGAGGCCTGGATGTTGACGCCGAGCAGCGTGATCCAGCGTCGCGAGCCCTTCACCTCAGGCCCGAACGCGAGCGTCGCCACGATCAGGAGAATGCTCACCACGAACACCAGCAGCGCGAGGCGGCGGATCTGCCTGGGCGACAGAAACGACACCCCGATCAGCACCATGAAAGACGGCAGAACGAACAGCACGTGCCGGCCGAAGAAATGGAAGGGATCGAGCCCAATCCTCGTGGCCACCGGCGGGCTCGCCGCCAGCGACAGGATGACGCCGCCCAGGATCAGCGCCGATATCGCGAGCAGCAGCAGCTTATCCACGGTCCACCACCAGTCCGAAAACGGGGTGCGTTGGTCACGGTGGAGCATGGGCGTCCCCAAATGGCAGAGGTAACGCCCATTGGTGGCCGAGGATGGTTTCCAAGGGGTTAATGGGGAAGGTAACTTTTTAGTCGGGACGCGAGCCAAGCAAGAGGTCGTCATACCCGCGAAGGCGGGTATCGAGTACGCCGCGGCCTTTCGGCTCAATCGCTGACGTCTCTGGAATACTGGATCACCCGCCCCAGTGCGCAATTGCGCACAAGGCGGGTGACGACAGCGGGAAGTGTGTCTCACACCACCGGCTTCATCCAACCGGAAGCAATCCCTTCAACAGATGCACCTCGGGCACATCGGAAACACGGTCACGGGCGACACGGAGTCGATCCTGATCAGCCTTGGGAAGACTCGGTAAATCGCCGTCCTTAAAGAAACCAAGCGCCTTGAGAGGAAGCGCAGGATCTCTTCGATAGTTGCTGGCAAACGCTCCCAATGCCTTCTCCAGCGAAGGGCCAGCGGAGAGGATCGCAGAGATGTCGCGATAGTTCTTGGCTTCAGCCCTGTCCAGGATCGCCTTCAGCTTGGTGGCCAGCAGGTCTTCAAGTGAAGCAACCAGGAGAACCCTATCCTTCGTTTGGAGAGGATCGTTGATACGGCCAAACGTGAGGCCACCAAAAAAGGAGACCTTTACCGGCCCGGATGGCATAGGCACGGCCATGACAAGGGTATTTTCGTCTTCTTGAACAGTCCGCGCATTCCGAACAAATTGAAAGCTTGTCTCAATGCGCTCTTTATCCAGCGGCTCCGCCCTGAAGAAATCGAAATCGATCGAGACGCGGTGCCCCAATTGCAGGGCAACGGCGGTGCCACCGTACAATACGAATGAAAGTTCGGGTGCAGGAGAAAGCTGGGGCCAGATTTCCTTCTGAGCCGGCGGAAGGATATCGATACGAGGATCAAACGAGTCCGGCATCGAACGACCTTACCGGCGCTGCCGAGGGTATGCGCCGGCCACTGGCCAGCATCAGGCGGCCACGCCAAAACTCCCATGACCGCTCGTCAATCCATCCCGGCTCGGCCCGAAGCATGGCTTCGGCAAGTCGATCGTGGCCAAGCATTCGCTCCAGCCGTCTCACCTCGTCGAACCCTGCCATGCACATCGCCTGGGCTAGAATTCTGGCGTCCGAACGGGGTTGCGAACCGACGGGCTCCCACCAGAAAAACTTGCTTTCCAGTTCGGACCAAAACTCCTTAGGGAGGCTGCGAATGTGCGAGGTTTCCATGCACCAAACTTAGCACGAACAGCCAAACCAAGCCAGAACGCAGGATGGGTGGAGCTCAGCGCTCACCCATCCTGCGATTAAACCACCGACTTCACGCCCGGCAGCGCCGTCACCAGGTCGCGGAACTTCGTGCCGCGGATTTCGAAATTGCGGTACTGGTCGAACGAGGCGCAGGCCGGCGACAGCAGCACTACGGGATCGGCAAGCCCCGAGGCTTCGGCGTCTCGCGCGGCGTTGGCAACGGCGACATCGAGTGTCTCCGAAATCTCGTGCGGCACGCGCTCGCCCAGCGTGCCGGAAAACTCCGGCGCGGCTTCGCCGATGAGATAGGCCTTGCGGATGCGCGGGAAGTATTCGGCCAGCCCGGCAATGCCGCCCTGCTTCGGTTTGCCCCCTGCGATCCAGAAGATCTCGCCGAACGATGACAGCGCATGCGCGGCGGCGTCGGCATTGGTGCCTTTGGAGTCGTTGACGAACAGCACGTTGCCGCGGCGGCCGACCTGCTCCATGCGGTGCGCGAGGCCCGGAAAGCTGCGCAGGCCGCCTTGCAAAGTATCCGCCGGGATGTCCATCGCCAGTGCACAGGCCGCGGCGCACGCGGCGTTCTGCGCGTTGTGCAGGCCGCGCAGCGAGCCGATGCCACCCAGTCTTGCGATTTCGTGGCGCGCGCCGCCGGATGCCTGCACGATCGTCTCACGCTCGACATAGATGCCGTCGGGCAGCGGGTTCTTCACGGAGATTCGCACCACGCGCTTGCCGGCCTGATCGAGCCGGTCGGCGATGTTGCGGCACCAGCCGTCGTCGACACCGACGATCGAGGTGCCCTGCGGCTGCACGCCGGCGACCAGCCGCGCCTTCACGGCCGCATAATGCTCCAGCGTGCCGTGGCGATCGATGTGATCTTCGCTGACGTTGAGCAGAATGCCGACGGAGGGATCGAGCGAGGGCGCAAGATCGATCTGGTAGGACGACATCTCGACCACGTGCACCCGCCCCATCCGCGGTGGCTCCAGCGACAGGATCGCGGTGCCGATATTACCGCCCATCTGGGCGTCGTAGCCGGCGACCTTCATCAGATGTGCGATCAGCGCGGTCGTGGTCGACTTGCCGTTGGTGCCGGTAATCGCAACGAACGGCGCATCCGGCGCGTGGCGGCGCCGCTCGCGGCAGAACAATTCGATATCGCCGATCACCTCACAGCCGGCCTGTTGCGCCATCAGCACCGACCAGTGTGGCGCCGGATGGGTGAGCGGCGCGCCGGGCGTCAGGATGAGGGCCGCAAAATTCGCCCATGACACCGTGCGCAGATCGGCAGTGGTGAAGCCGGCCTGCGCCGCCTTGGCGACATTGTCGGTGCTGTCGTCGCCGGCAATCACTTCCGCGCCGCCGGCCTTCAGGGCGTGGCAACTCGCAAGGCCGGATCCGCCGAGGCCGAAGACGGCGACTGTCTTGCCTGCGAAGGAAGTGACGGGGATCATGATGGGATAACCGTCATTCCGGAAACCGCGCAGCGGTTATCCGGAATCTCGATGTAAATAACCTCGAGATTCCGGGTTCGTGCTTCGCACGCCCCGGAATGAAGGTAGAGGATTCGCAAATCCATCACCGCAGCTTCAGCGTGGAGAGGCCGGCGAGCGCCAGCATCACCGAGATGATCCAGAACCGGATCACGATCTGCGGCTCGGTCCAGCCCTTCTGCTCGAAATGATGGTGCAGCGGCGCCATCCGGAACACGCGTTTTCCCGTCAGCTTGAACGAGGCCACCTGCACGATGACGGAGACGGCTTCCAGCACGAACAGCCCGCCGATCACGGCGAGCACGATCTCGTGCTTCACCGCCACCGCCGTGGCGCCCAGCATGCCGCCGAGCGCAAGCGAGCCGGTATCGCCCATGAAGATCGAGGCCGGCGGCGCGTTGAACCAAAGGAATCCCAATCCCGCACCGAGAACCGCGCCGCACAGCACGGCGAGTTCGCCGGTGCCGGCGACATACCGGATCTGCAGATAGTCCGAGAACACCGCGTTACCCGTGAGGTACGAGATCATGCCGAAACTAGCGGCCGCGATCATCACCGGCACGATCGCGAGCCCG
>PNLC01000096.1 GCA_013822885.1 Bradyrhizobium sp. | reverse complement strand
GTCGAAGGTAGACATGAGACCTCCTGCAGGGGCGTTGCCCCCCAATTAAGCAAGGCACATGCCAGCCCACTTCTTCGGCGATTGCGCTGATGTCGCAGGGATTTGCGTGATATTGGCGACTACGAAAATTCGTGATATACGAAAAATCGTACCGTGATTACGAAGTTTCGGAGTCATCCAGATGGATCTGGCATTGAGTTCCACGGCCACGCCGCAAGCAGACGCCAGCCTTCAAGCCGCCGCGTTCGAGTTTGCGGTCGAGCCGACGCTGTTGCTCGATACCCATGCCGATCTGATCCTCGACGCCAATCCGGCCGCCTGCACCCTGCTCGGCTACGACCGCGCATTGCTGCGGCAGACCAGGGTCAGCGCGCTGCATGCCGGCCAACTCCCCGCGCTGATCGTGTTCACGCAGGCCGTCCTTGATAAGGGCGCGTTCTGGACCAACGCGCTCACGCCGCGTCACGCCACGGGGCAAACGCTCAGGCTTGAATATGCCGGCACGTCGCTGCGGGGCGACGGCCGCTCGCTGGTGCTGCTGACCATGAGCGACCTCGATGCGCGCCGCCGCCGCTATGTCGATGCGGCGGCCGAAGACCATATGCGCGGCGGGATTGCGACCTGGCAACGCGTCGAGCGCGTGTTCCAGGATATCGAGCGGGAGAACCAGTTGATCCTGCGCGCCGCCGGCGAAGGCATTTACGGCGTGAACGCGGAAGGGAAGACCACCTTCGTCAACCCGGCCGCCGAGCGAATGCTGGGCTGGGCCGCGGATGAACTGGTCGGCAAGGAAATCCACCCGATCGTCCACCACACCCATCATGACGGGCGGCACTACCCCGATCACGATTGCCCGATCTACGCGGCGTTCCGCGACGGCGCCGTACACCAGGTCGAGGGCGAGGTGTTCTGGCGCAAGGACGGCACGCCGGTCTGGGTCGAATACACCTCCACTCCCATTCGCGACCGCGGCGTGGTGGTCGGTGCCGTCATCGTGTTTCGCGACGTCAGCCAGCGGCGCGAGGCCGACGAAAAGCTGCACGCGGCGCTCGCCGAAGTCGACCGCCTGCGCGAGCGGCTGGAGCTGGAAAACGCCTATCTGCAGGAGGAAATCCGCATCGAAACCAACCCGCGCGGCATCATCGGCCAGAGCGAGGCGATCCAGACGACGCTGCGCCAGGTCAAGCTGGTCGCGCCGACCTCGGCAGCCGTGATGATCACGGGCGAATCCGGCACCGGCAAGGAATTGATCGCGCGCGCCATCCACGAGGCGAGCAGCCGGCGCGACCGCCCGCTGATCCGCGTCAACTGCGCAGCGATCCCGCGCGAGCTGTTCGAGAGTGAATTCTTCGGCCACGTCCGCGGCGCCTTCACCGGCGCGATGCGCGACCGCATCGGGCGGTTCGAACTCGCCGACGGCGGCACGCTGTTTCTCGACGAGGTCGGCGAAATCCCTCTCGAATTGCAGGGCAAGCTGCTGAGGGTGCTGCAGGAAGGTAACTTCGAACGCGTCGGCGAGGAGCGAACCCGTGCGGTCGACGTGCGCCTGATCGCCGCCACCAACCGCGACCTCAAGCAGGAAGTGCAGCGTGGCCGTTTTCGCGAGGATCTTTATTTCCGGCTCAACGTGTTTCCGGTGGAGTCCGTGCCGCTGCGCGAGCGGCGCGAGGACATTCCGCTGCTGGCGCAGCATTTCCTGACGCGCGAAAGCAAGGCGCTGAAATCCGACCTGAGACTGTCGGAAGGCGATGCGCGAAAACTTTCGCGCTATGACTGGCCCGGCAACGTCCGCGAACTGCAGAATGTCATCGAGCGCGCCGCGATCCTTGCCCAGAACGGCCGGCTGCGCATCGACCTGCCCGATGTGCCGGGTGTGCAGCCCTCCCCAGGCGCACCGCGCGCGAAAGCAGATAGCCGCCCCTCAATCATGACGTCGTCGGAAATGCGCGCCCACGAACGCGCCAACATTCTCGCCGCGCTCGAGGCCTGCGCCGGCAAGGTGTTCGGCCCCGGCGGCGCCGCCGAGATGCTCGACATCAAGCCGACCACCCTGGCCTCACGCATCAAGGCGCTGGAAATTACGCATGCGCGGGGCCCGGCTGGTTAATTAGGACACGTAAACGTCAACATCGGCGTCCCGGCTGGACCGTGATCGGCGGCCTGCGACCATCTCGGACGTTGGCGCCACCTTGCCAAGCCGGTACTATGGAAGCCCTTCGTGTGCAGGGCGCTTCCATGAAGCTGTGTAAACTGTCACGTTCGCTGTTGGGCGGCGGCTTTTTCCGCAACGCGGCCCGTCAGCCAGACCGGCACGATATTCCGTGTGACACTTTTCGCGCACCCCGGACCGCGAGCACGTCCTACTTGCCTGCGATCGATGGTCTGCGGGCCATTGCCGTCATCCTCGTTCTCCTGTTCCACGCCAAGCTGCCGCTGTTGCGAGGCGGGTTCATCGGCGTCGACGTGTTCTTCGTCATATCAGGATACCTGATAACACGGCTCATTCTGCAACAGCATGCCGAAGGCCGCTTTTCGCTGCTCGACTTCTACGAGCGCCGCATTCGCCGCATCTTTCCCGCGCTGTTTCTCGTCCTGTTCGCTACGATCGCTGTCGGCGCAGTTATCATGCTGCCCCCCGACCTGGTCCGGCTGGGGTCGAACGTCACGAGCGCGGCACTGTTCGTCGCAAATCTGCATTTCTGGAAACAGCGGCTGAACTATCGCCAGGACAATGCCGACTTCGGCGAACCGCTGTTGCATACGTGGTCGCTGGCCATCGAGGAGCAATTCTACCTTCTGTACCCGATCTTCCTGTTGGTCCTGCTTCGGCTATTTCGGCGCCCCGGCTACATCCTCATCGGCGTGGGTCTCGCCTCGCTCGCGCTCTCCATCATGCTCAGCACGACACATCCCCGCGCCGCCTTCTACTTCTCCTTCAGCCGCTCCTGGGAGCTGTTGCTCGGCGCATGGCTGGCTACAACGAATGTCAAAGACTTCGTGCCACGAAGTTTCATCCCCGCGCTGCAGTGGGCCGGCCTCGTCATGATCGGGATCGCAGCAGCGAGCTATGACAAACTTACCCCCTTTCCCGGTTTCGCTGCCTTACTGCCGTGTATCGGCACCGCCTTGCTGATCGCGTGGAGCCACCTGCAGACGCGTGTCGTGGTGGCCCTCAGCAACCCCGTGCTGGTATGGGTCGGCCTGATTTCGTACCCGCTGTATCTCTGGCATTTGCCGCTGCTCGTGCTGGCCCGGCAATACCTGCTGCGCGAGCCTGCCCCGCACGAGATTGCCATCCTCTATCTGGTCGCGGTGGTCCTGGCAGCCGCCACCTGGCACTTCATCGAGAAACCAATCCGCGCGCGCAGAAGCCCCCTGATCGCCCGGCACCTGTTCGCCACCGCGGCTGCAGTCACGGTTCTCGCCATCGTCGCCGGGACGGGGCTGCGAGCGACACAGGAGTTCGCCGCGCTGCCCGCCGACGCCGCTCGCATTCTGGCGGTGGCGAAGGATTTCGCTCCATCGCGCGCAGCTTGCCACAACTGGGATCGCAGGCGACCGGAGCAGTTCGCCGATTGCGTTATGGGCGACAGAGATCAGCCCGGATTCGACTTCGCGCTCTGGGGCGATTCGCATGGTGGAGCGGTGGCGGGCGTCGTCGACGCCGTCGGGCGCGAGCTGGCAATGAAAGGCGTGCAACTGACCACCGACGGTTGCTTGCCGCTGCTGGGCGTGGACGTCACGAGCAATGGCGCGGCGACGGATTGCGCCGCCCGCAACGAGGCGGCGCTAACCCTGTTGCTGCAAAACCAAGTGCGACAGGTAATTCTGGCCGGCTCCTGGATCCAGTACCTCGGCGATTACACCATGGTTATCCGCGCGCCGGGCTGGGCAAATGCAGGTCTCCACAGCACGGCGCTCTTGAGCAGGCAGCTCAACCAGACGATCAATCGCCTGCAGGCTTCCGGCATCGAGGTGTTGATCCTCGGACCGGTTCCAGACATTGGCTGGAACGTACCCTCCGTTCTCACGGCCAGCGCATGGCGCGGTAGAGCGCTGCCAGATGGACCGCCGTTTGGCGACTTCATGGCGCACCAACGCCGCGTCCTGGCTATCCTCCGAGAGGCAGAGCAAGGCGGCGCAGCAATTCTCTATCCACATGAGCAGTTGTGCCGGACAACCTGCATCGTTCGTCTCGACGACCAGGTCCTGTATAGCGACAACGAGCACCTCTCGACGGCGGGAGCCAACCTTTTGCACCCAATGTTCGTCCGCAAGCTCAACGGACAAGGGCGCAGCAAATAGCTGGTCGCACTCCATCACTTCGTCAGCGCACGAACTATTCCGTACGTGCCTCAAAACCAGGCAAGACGGCAGGTTTAAACGCCCCACTCGTCCTGAACACAGCGGGCATTCAGGTTCCGGCCTGTCTCATATGTTCCGCATGGCAGCGCCGATCGCTCGAACGTGTTCGTCCTGCCGCACTGTGGACGTATTCGAACCGTCATGCTCCCGGCGTGGCTGAGGGAGGCACGGCTGACTGCCTTGCTTTCTCTAACGTAAAGGACAACTTTCTGTGAAGAAGATCTTGATTGCAACGGGTGCGACACTCGCGCTGGTGACTGCGGCCGGTGCTGCCGACATCCCGCGCCGGCAGCCCGTCTATCAGACGGCCGAGATCGGCAAGATGCCGATTGGCAAGACCCCGATCGGGAAGACACCCGTCGGCAAGACGCCCGTCGCACCGCGGCCCTATGCGCGATATTGATTTGGAATCCCGCTGATTCCGAACTTTATCGTCGGCAGTTGAAGGGCGAACCGTGGCAAACAGGCCGAAGCGATCAGCACTATGTTTACTTGCCGGACTAGCTGTCCTGCTCCAGTGCGAAATCCATCCAGCTTCGGCGCGCGAGACTGACACTCGCACGGGCCTGGAACGCTTCGTTTCCCACATACAGGAAGTCCACAAGCGCATCGCCAATGCGAACGCGCTTGTTTCCGGTGAGTCCGTTGAATCGAAACCGGCGCCGCAGTCGACCCGAAAGCCGGGCTTGGGATCGGCAAAGGGCCCGTACTACGTCGATTTCAGAGCGCGAACGGCGGCAAGCTGGGGACACGCCTTTGTCTGGTTCGGGAAGACAAGCGAACGAGCCGTTGAAGTCGCGGGCCTTACACCTGCGGGAGACGACATACCCTATATTCTTGGTCATCTGACGTGGGTCCCGTCCGAGACCAAGGCGAGCTATGGCGATCTTGATCCGCAATACCTGACCGCCAGTTACCGCGTCTACCTGAATGAGCCGGACGCCAAGAGGGTTTTCGCCTACATCAAGAAATTGCAGGCGAGTTCACCGGTCTGGAACGCCGAAACAACCAATTGCACGGCGTTCATCGGCAGCATCGCAGAATTCATGGGATTGAAGGTTCCTCACCGCTGGCAGCGTCCCGAGAACTACGTCAACAATCTCAAGACGATGAATGACGGGCGCCAGACGATCCGCCTGTCATCGGAGCAATAGCTCGCGATAACCATCAGCTGCAGAGCGCGAAACCGATGGGTTTCGCGAAGCGCTCAAGACATCACTTGCGATTTAAAGACTGATTAGTCTATATATTGGCAATGAGCCGCCAGACCCCAGTGCAGCTGCCGCGTGGCCGTCCCCGAAGTTTCGACGTGGAAGCCGCCGTCGAACGCGCGATGGGCGTGTTCTGGTCGCGCGGCTATCACGCCACGGCGCTCCCTGACCTTCTTCGCGCGACGAAGCTGTCGCGCGGCAGCCTCTACGCCGCTTTCGGTGACAAGCACTCGCTCTTCCTGCGTGCGCTTGATCGCTACATTGCCGATGCCCTGACACGGATGGATATCGAATTTGCCTCCTCCAGAGAGCCGGTCGACGGCCTGCGGCTCTACCTTGCCGGCTACGTTGACCGCACGACCGGCGCCAATGGTCGGCGCGGATGCCTGCTGGTGGCCACAGCCATGGAACTGGCTGGCCGGGATGCTGAAGTTAATCGTCGCATCGCGAGCTTTTTCAAAGCCATGGAGGCCAGGGTGACGGATGCATTTTCGCGCGCGAAGGCGGCGGGCAAGCTGGCCGATGGCGTTGAGCCTTCAAGTGCGGCCCGAATTCTCGTCTGTTTCGTCGAGGGACTGCGCGTGGTCGGCAAGACGGCGCCGACGCGGATCACATCGCAAGCCACCGTTGACGCTCTCCTCGACCGCTTCATCAGGTGAACCGCTCGTGGACGCCACCGTCCATCGGCGCGCCGATATTTGGACTGATCGGTCCTGAAAGGAAAGATGCCATGTCTGCCCTCCAGGTCATCTGTGCGGTAGCCGTTCCCTTGCTGTGGGGCTATCAGTTCGTGGCCATCAAGGTGGGCGTGACGGAGTTTCCGCCGCTCTTCTTCCTCGCACTGCGCTTCCTGGCCATCGCGCTGCTGCTTGTTCCGTTCGTCAAAAGGCCCGAGCGTCGGCAGTTCGGCCCGATCGCAGCTATTTCGATTTTCCTTGGCGGACTGAACTTCGGGCTGTTCTATGTTGGCCTTGGGCTCGGCTCGGGAAGCATGTCGGCCGTCGCATATCAACTCGCCACGCCCTTCACCGTCCTGCTGGCCTGGCCGCTGCTGGCGGAGAAGCCCTCTCTCACCACGTCCGCCGGAGTGGTGATTGCATTCGCCGGCGTGGTCGTGTTGGCAGCGGAGCCTGGCCTGTCGGCAAACCCGCTTCCGCTGCTGCTCGTGGTCGGGGCAGCCTTCGCCTTCGCGGTGTCGAACGTCCTGACCAAACGCTACGGCCCTTTTGATCCCCTGATGTTGATGGGGTGGTCGTCGCTGCTCACGGTGCCGCAGGTCATGTTGATGTCGTTGCTCCTTGAGCATGGACAACTGGCGAGCCTCGTCACGGCGGATGAACGTGGCTGGCTGGCACTCGCCTACACGATCTTCATCGGAGGGATAGTCGGGTTTGGCCTTTGGTTTTGGCTGATCGCCCGTTGCTCCATGGGCCGCGTCGCACCCTTCGGTCTGCTGCTTCCGGTGTTCGCCTTGATTTCGAGCGTGCTGTTCCTTGGCGACCGCATCACGCCAAAGCTGATCGTCGGTGGGCTGCTCGCGATCTCCGGCGTCGCCGTTACACAGTTAAGACCAAGTGCTCGACCAATTTGAACCCGGAATACGCCCGGAGATCCCTATCGCTTTCAATTCCGCCTGGTTTACCGTCGCGCAATGCTCTCTTCGCGCAACTTTGCTCGCTTTCTCCACACCTGCAGGTCGGTCATGACCTTTATGGTCGCCGCGAGGACCAGCGCGCAAAGCACAGCCTTCGAGACCGTCTCCATCGTCCCCTCGATCAGTATGCCATGGACCACACTGCCTACGACGATGACGATCGCAAGCAGTGTATGGGCGATGCGCCACGTTCGCGGTCGCACGCCCAATCGCCGGCGGAGCGCAGCAAAAACCGCAACGGCGAAGATGGCCCACATGGCGATCACACCCCAAGGGGAGAACGGCGTCGGCGATGAAAACAGAAGCGCGTCGATCATGTCGGGCGGACTGGTGATCCAGAGGCCGCCGACGTGGATCACCACCGCCACGACCAGCGCGCCTCCGGTCCAGAGATGTACACGCCGGCCACGATAGGCCGACAGTCCCGGCAGATATCCGGCAATCAGCAAGGGCTGAACGAGCATGAGCCCCAGCGCGATGATCCCGGCGAATCCGGCCAGTATGTAGACCGGATCGCGCCATTCGAGCAGCGGGCTCGCCGCTGCAGCGGCGATCGGCACGCAAATGGCTGCGGCAAGGGCGACCCAGATCAGAGGCGCCCGGGCCAGTATCCATGTCTTCGTTCGCAACTCGGGTCAGGCCGGCTGAAGGACGAAGTGTGCCTCCAGGCTGGTATCCTTGGCGCTCCGCATCACGGGACGCAGAAAGACGGTTTTGAATTCACCGCTGTCATAGGCGAGGTGACCATGCGGCTGACCAAAGACGGGAATGATCTGTGGCATCTCGAGACGGAACGCCCCGTTCTTGTCGGTGAGCGTGGCGCCGTGACTTTGCGGGTCATGCTCCCGCCCCTCGGTGGTGTGCGCCCAGATCTGGATGCGCTGCCCGGCCAGCGGCGCCCCGTCGCCTGCGCGGCGCACGGTGCCGCTCATCCAGAAGCCGCCCTTGCCGATCCGGCCCACGGTCGGCGCGCCCGCGCGGTAGTTGTTGGATCCGCCCGACATCGATGGGGTCGGTACGAGGCCTTGGGCGCGGGCGGGCACCACGAGCCCGGAAACCCCGGCTGCCAGGACGGCGCCGCCAGCCGCGAGGAGGTTGCGGCGGTTGATTATAACGCTGGTCATGTAACGCCTCCTGGCGACCGTGCGGTTGCTCCGCCGAGGGTACAACAACAAGCCCGATACGCCCAGTTGAGGCAGGCGAACCGCGAGGTGGGTTGCAATAACAGTGTTGTGAACGGATGCGCCGGCCGCTCCACCAACCTCGTTCACGAGGCATACTGAGAGGCGTCCCAACGCGCGGCGTTGATGACATGGAGTTACAAGATGATACTCAATCCGGATCACATTACTATCGGAGTGGCGGACGCCGGCCCGGCGATCGCGTTCTTCGCACTCCTTGGCTTCAGAGAGGATCACGTCGCGACGATCGACGGTGGCGTTCCCGCCCGGTACATGGGCATACCGGGCATGAAGGCGCAGCACATCACCCTCGCACTCGAAGGCGCCTATCATTTCGAGATCCAGTTGCTTGAGTTCGATCCGCCCCCAGGAAGCGATCCGGGCGCGCACCCGACCAACCTGCGAAAACGGGGCTTCAATCACCTCGCGTTCCGCGTCGACGACATCGAGGCGGCAACCGCGCACCTCGTGGCCAACGGCGTAACCGTGCTGAGCGACGAGATGGACTACATCAGCCGAAAGCTGCGCCTCTTCGAGGGCCCCGAGGGCATCACCGTCGAGTTGGTACAGCGCGACGACTGAGACTAATAGCGGCGATTACCGCCGGAGAAGGACGAAGCGCCGGGCAGCGAATTGATCTCGCTATCGAGGCGGCCCGACTGCTGGACATAGCCGACGCCGAGCGACAGGCTGATGTTCGACGTCGCCTGGAATTCGACGCCGGCATACGCGCTTGAGACCGGCAGCGTGCCGGATTTGGAATCGAACGGCGCGAACGCGCTGCTGCCGATGCCGGTATTGTATTTCAGCGTATCGAACCCGGCATAGAACGTGACAGGCGGTCCGCCGCCGTTCTTCAGGTTGTAGCCGAACTGCACGCCTTCGCTATATACCGAGCCGAAGCTGCCGAACGCACTCTGGCTCATGCCGCTGAAGCCGACGCTGTTGCGCTGGCTGCCGACAAAAAAGCCGTTGGAGAAATTGTAGCGCGCGTAGGACGACCCGTTGCCGAGGTCGCGGAAATCGAAGCTCGGAAAGGTGCCGTAGCTGTCCGCGCTCTCGCCCGCAGCGCCGCTGAAGCCCATCGGCCAGCCCGGGATCCAGTAGTTTACCGGCGAGGCCTGCGCGTAGGCCGCCGGCGCGCCGAGACACAGCACCGCCGTGACCATTGCCAGACCAAATCTGCGTGAGAACATCGACATCCGCGCGACCACCCGACTGCGCCGCGACTATACGCAAGCGAGATCGTGAACGCCAGAGCGGCGCGATGGCGCGGTTCCATCGCTGGCCGCGCCACGTCGGGGCGGTTGCAGTCCGATTCCAGGGAATCAGACTGCAACATTAACCCGCGCCGTTATGCTGCTTTGGTGAGACTGGCCTCCATCGGCAACCCCTCCTCGATCGGCAGCGACGGATCGCGCGACCATTCGTTCCAGGAGCCGAAATACATCCGCACATCCTTTACGCCGGCATTCTTCAGCGCGAGGAACGTGTTCGAGGCCCGCGCGCCCTTGAAGCAGTAGAGATAGACGGTCGTGTTTGGCGTAATGCCGACGGTGGCGCACTCGGCCAAAATTTCGTTCTTGGACTTGAAGCGCGGCCCTTCCGCGGTCGGCTTCATCATACGATACCATTCGAGCCAGACGGCGCCGGGGATGCGTCCCTTGCGCGGGCAGAAGTCCTTCCCGTAAGGAGACGAGCTTTCGCCGATCCACTCGTCGATGTCGCGGACGTCGAGCAGCGCGATGCCGGGCTTGCCGACGGCGGCCAGCATGGTCTTGGCGTCGATCAGGATATCGCCGGCTTCCGGCACGATCGAGAACGAGGCCTTCACCGGCGACGGCACCTCCGTGGTGACCGGCAGGCCGGCCGCTGCCCAGGCGTCGTAGCCGCCGTGCAGCACCTTGACCTTGGGATAGCCGAGCATGGTCAGCAGATAGTAGCCGCGGCAGGATTGGCCGAAGCCGGAATTCATCGACTGTTCGTAGATGACCGCGGTCTCTTTACCCGAAAGCCCGGCGGCGCCGAACGCTTCGGCGAATTTCGTCTTCAGTTCCGCCATACCCTCCGGCGTCGAGGTCGCCAGATAGGTGAAGATTTCATGGACGTTTACGGCGCCGGGGAGATGGCCCGCGCCATAGGCCTCGGGATTGCGGGTGTCGATGACGACACACGGCTCTTTTGTGAGGAATTCCGCGAGTTCGCCGGCAGTAATCAGAACGTCCGTCATGGCAGGCCTCTCCTGTTGTGTGGTTGCTGGTTTGGTCGAAACGGAAATCCTCTCAGCGCTCGTCGCCGGCCAGCATCTTGCGAAGCTGCTTGGTGGCGGGCGTGACGATGGCGACGAAATAGGCCTCGCGCAGCCTGCGCTGGGCGCGATGGCTCTTCAGGTAACCGCGCGCGCCGCAATGGAGCATCGCCGCATGCGCCGCCGCGACGCTGGCGTCGCCCGCGCGCAGCCGAAGCGCCACCACGCGGCGCCAGTAGCTGTCGTCGGAGTTGTACGGGTCGCGCGCGAGCGCCATCGTCTCCTTCTCGAACTCGGCATGGAGCTCGCGGAATTGCGCCGGCTGCTGCGGCAGG
>PNLC01000095.1 GCA_013822885.1 Bradyrhizobium sp. | reverse complement strand
CCCGGACGGGCCGGTGATTCTCTATGGCTGGCACACGGTGACGGCGGCGCTGGCCAACCCCGAGCGCGAGATCCGAAAGCTGTTCCTGACCGAGAACGCCGCCCGCCGGCTTGCGGACGAAAACATCGACACCCGCGTGCCCCCCGAGATCGTCCGGCCGAACCTGATCGACCAGCGGCTCGGCCCCGACGCCGTGCACCAGGGCCTGCTGGCGGAGGTCGAGCCCCTCGCCTCGCCCGACATCGACACGCTGCCGCAGGAAGGCATCGTACTGGTGCTCGACCAGATCACCGACCCGCACAATGTCGGCGCGATCATGCGCTCTGCGGCGGCGTTCGCGGTCAAGGCGATCGTCACCACCGCGCGCCACAGCCCAGAAGCGACCGGCGTGCTGGCCAAGTCCGCATCCGGCGCACTCGAGCTGGTGCCGCTGGTGACAGTGCAAAATCTTGCCCGTGCGCTGAACGAACTGAACGACCGCGGCTTCATGACGGTCGGGCTCGACAGTGAGGGAACCGAGGATCTAGGCGCGGTGACGCTGCAGCAGCCGCTGGCGCTGGTGCTGGGCGCCGAAGGCAAGGGCCTGCGGCAACTGACGCGCGAGACCTGCCGCGTGGTGGCGCGGCTCGACATGCCCGGCGGGATCAAGAGCCTGAACGTGTCGAACGCCGCGGTGCTGGCGCTCTATATCGGCGCGAGCCGGCTCGGACTTATGAAATGAAAAACGCCCGCTCGCGGCAAGCGAACGGGCGCTGAATATCTCGATATTCTACTGGCTCAGTAGTAGCGGCGCAGCACGCGCTGACCGTAATAGCGGCCGGCGTGGCCGTAGCGATGGACGCGATAGCCGTGATGCGGCCGGTTGTAGCCATAGCCGTAGCCGGAGACCGAGCCCTCGCGATAGACCCGGTACGGGGCGATGTTGCCAGGACCGGTATAGGTCGGACCCTGGTTGACGTAATAATACTGCTGCTCCGGATCGGGCAGCCGCTCGCGAACTGCCCATCCACAGCCGCCGCAGCCCGCATGGCCGTAGGCAACCGGCGCAACCGGTGCCACAAAGACCGGCGGCTGCCAGCAGGCGTTGTAACCGCACGCCATCGCCGGCGCAGCCGCCATCACGGCAACGGCGGCGATCAATCCCTTAATCAAATAACGCATTACGCTCTCCTGTAGGTGTTCTTCGTTGGTTTGACTCAGCGTGGAAATGGGTGCGGTCTCCGCCAGTCATTCTGCTGCGGCGCGTAGATGATCGCGGGCGGATTGACGGGGACGTCGGATTGCGCCGGCAGCGGCGCCGACTGCACCGACCAGGACTGGTGATAGCTTTCGGCCGGCTGCGGCAGACGGCGGTTGGCCGGCGGTTCGATTTCGAGGCGCCCGTAGCCGGGCATGCGGCCGGCGCTCGGGTAATAGCGGCCGACGTTCGGAACCGGATCGATGTAGCGGCCACCGTAAATCGTCGGCTGGACCTGGTTGTTTCTGCCGAGACCCCATTCGCCCTCGATCACCGTATAGGATGCATCGACGCCGTTAATGATGATCG
This sequence comes from Bradyrhizobium sp., assembly GCA_013822885.1. Classification (GTDB taxonomy): domain Bacteria; phylum Pseudomonadota; class Alphaproteobacteria; order Rhizobiales; family Xanthobacteraceae; genus Bradyrhizobium. Next base: position 9,482 of record PNLC01000095.1, on the reverse strand, counting down.
GCACGCCAGGGCGGCCGGGAATGACGATATCGAAGCCGCCACCGGCAAAAGCCGCAGGCGCCGTCGCCATCAAAACAGCCAGTGTCACGCCAATGCGCATTGCCTCAGGCCCCGCTTTCCTCACTCGCATTCTAATCCAGCGGCCATTTCGAGAGGTTAAGGCTGCCGGCCAAACTGCCGGTAAGCCTAACGCGCAAGGCCGGAGCACCGTTCAAATCGGAGATTTTGCGCTAGCGAAGCGTTAACGCCCTGGCGGCGGGACACGGGATCACAAGCCGCCACGGATAGCGGAATCCCGTCATTGTCATTTGGGCGGCGATGTCGCACCATCCCGGCCCCGCGAACACCAGCCGAAGACCTGCGATGACGCCTCCCAAAAAGCCTGCGAAGAACGTGCTCTGGATCATGTGCGACCAGCTTCGCTACGACTATCTCGGCTGCACCGGGCACGCGCGCCTGAAGACACCGAACATCGATGCGATGGCGAGGCGCGGCGTGCTTTTCTCGAACGCCTATGTGCAGTCGCCGATCTGCGGCCCGTCGCGGATGTCGTTCTACACCGGGCGCTACATGCGCTCGCACGGCTCGCACTGGAACGGCTGGCCGCTGCGCGTCGGCGAGCCCACGCTCGGCGATCACCTGAAGAAGTCAGGCGTGCGCAACGTGCTGGTCGGCAAGACGCACATGGCGCCCGACCTGGAAGGCCTGAAGAATCTCGGCATCCCCCCGGACTCGATCATCGGGGTGCACGTGGCGGAATGCGGCTTCGAGCCGTATGAGCGCGATGACGGCCTGCACCCTACGGGGCGGCCGCGCCCGGCCTATGACAATTATCTGCGCGAACATGGCTATGATGCTCCCAATCCATGGGAGCACTGGGCCAATTCAGGCGCGGCGGACGATGGCAGCTTGCAGAACGGCTGGCTGCTGGTTCATGCCGACAAGGCCGCGCGCGTGCCGGAAGAACACTCCGAGACGCCCTACATGACGCGGCGCGCGATGGATTTCATTACCGAGGCCGAAGACGACGGCCGGCCATGGTGCCTGCATCTGTCCTACATCAAGCCGCACTGGCCCTACATCGCGCCGGAGCCCTACGCCAGCATGTACGGGCCTGATGACGTGAAGCCGGTGATCCGCTCGCAGGAGGAACGCGCCAACGCGCATCCGGTGTTCGCCGCCTATATGGAGATGCGCTACTCGCGCAACATGGCGCGCAACGAGGCGCGAGAGAAAGTCATCCCGGCTTATATGGGCCTGATCAAGCAGATCGATGACCAGATGGGCGTGCTGATGCAATTCCTCGAAGCGCGCGGCCTGCTCGACACCACGATGATCGTGTTCACGTCGGACCATGGCGACTATCTCGGCGATCACTGGATGGGCGAGAAGGATCTGTTCCACGAACAGTCGGCGAAGATTCCGCTGATCGTGATCGACCCGTCGGCTGCGGCCGACGGCACGCGAGGCACCGTGAACGATGCGCTGGTCGAGGCGATCGACCTGGCGCCGACCTTCATCGATTATTTCGGCGCAACGCCGCCCGATCACATCCTGGAGGGGCGATCGCTGCTTCCGCTGTTGCATGGCGACAAGCCCGCCGACTGGCGCAAGGTGGTGTTCTCCGAATACGACTACGCGATGCAGGACGTCCGGCTGATGCTGAACCAGCCGATCGAGCGCTGCCGCCTGTTCATGGTGTTCGACGGCCGCTGGAAATACATTCACGCGTCAGGTTTCCGGCCGATGCTGTATGATCTCGAAAGCGATCCGCAGGAATTTGCCGATCGCGGCGCCGATCCCGCCTGCGCCGACATCGTGGCGCGGCTGCAGTCGGAGTTATTCGACTGGGCGCTGCATCCGCGGATGCACGTCACCACGCCGAACGCAAAGATCGCCGCCTATGCCAACCAGCAACTCCAGGTCAAGAACGGCGTCCTGATCGGTATCTGGGATGAGGCGGAACTCGGTGCCATCAGGGAGAAGATCGGGATCAGACCTTAGCCCCTCATTTTGCTCATGGGATATTTTCCCGATGGACATACCAGTCCGGCGAGGCAGCCTTTCGCTGCAGCGGAAAAGGATTGAACTGGTTGGCCAGGAAGATTTCCGAAAAGCCAGCATCGCAAGCGCCGAAACCCATGCTCGGACAGCGCGCGCCGTAAACCCGGAGCCTGCCGGCGCCCATATGCACTTGCCAGTTTGAAGTAACGACCTCCACAGCGCTCACGTTCGCACCTGGGCCCGAAACAACGGTGCTTCTTGCGCCCAGAACATCGGTTGCCCGAGCCTGCGTCGCATAGGTACCGGAAGGCAATCCGCACTCCTGAAATTCATAACCCGCCTGGCTCAAGGTCGCAGGCTTGAAGCCGCGCGTCGCGAGTTGGACTTCCACCCCGGCGACCTGGTTGTCAGGATCCGAGGCGGTCCCGGTCAGTGTGATGCAATCGCCGCTGACCGACGAGTTGTCGATAGTGACCACCGGTGGAACATTGGCCGGTGGCGAACCCAGGGCGACCAGTTGACCCGTCACGCTCGCCGTCAGGCCGTCATTGTCTTTCACGGTGGCTACCGGCAGGTAATTCGCGTTATCGCGGAGATTGTCGAAAACAACCGTCCAGCCGGTCGTTCCCGATGCGATTTTTTGCGGCTGCGGGAATTGACCATCCAATCGCACGCCAACCTCCGCGATCGACCCGGCCGAAGCCGCGGCCGATCCGGCTACAGTTATGGAAGTCCCGGTGGCCAAGGCGGACGTTACGGTAACGGATGGAGGCGGGTTGTCCGCGAACGGGTGGCTTTTGAAAAAGGTCCACAGCAATTCGCTGGCGCTTGGTCCGTTGGGATTGGCGAATTGACCGCTGCTGTCCCCGACCCAGTAATGCGCACCGTTGAAGCCGCGATCGCCCTCGTAAAAAACTGTCTCGACGACCGAGCGCCGGGGCAGCCCATACTTTTTGTGCGTGCAGGCCACGCCTTCCGCCGCACAGTCCGTAGTCGCGAAAGCTACTTCGTTGATTCCATAGCGGCTGAGCCACGAGTCCCGAATACTCTCCGAACCCGTTAGATTGACCTTGCAGTCATTGCGGGCATGAATGGCCATGATCGGGATTGGTCGCTGTTCGTCCGGCCTGCTCTGTTCCGCCCGCATGGCAGCAACGACCGCCGAAACCGGTTTGAAACGCCCCGGCACACTGCAACCCAGGAAAGCGACCGAGGAGGAAGTCTCCGAATAGGGCAGCCCCTCGACGGATCCCGCGGCTGCGAAATATTCGTTATGTGCGACGGCCAGGTCCACCGCCATTCCGGCGCCCGAAGACAAGCCGGTGACGTAGCGCCGGTTCGGATCGATCTTGAACGCCGCCTCCACCTCAAGCGCCATCTGGTACAAGTCCTCGACTTCGCCAGCCCCCTCGTGAATATGCTCATCGATGAAGAACCCCCAGCAGTTGGATGCGCGCTGCGGCAGAGGGTCGAAACTTGTAATGAAGGGGTAGACGACGACGAAATTGTCGCGCTCCGCAAGCTCCTTGAACCGTGTCTCATTGATCATGTTCACTTCGGTCTGGCCGCAGCCGTGCAAGACCATCACCATCGGCACAGGGCTTTGCCCGGTATGGCCCGACGGAACGAAAACCTTGTATTGGCGATCCCGCGACCCCGGGTAGGATTTCTTCATGAACGATTTCTGCTCGATCCGCCCGGCGTCTGCCATGGTTGAAAATGCGAAGCAGGTCAAAAGCGCCAGCACCAAGCCCGACCTTGACAACATTCGGTCCTCCCGTTCGCGCAGGCGGCCGTGGCGGTGTCGCTATCGGATCTGCAACTGGAGGACCGACCCGGCACAACGGCACTTTGGCGTCAGTTCTTGACCCTAGCCCATGTCGGGTTCGAGGGCTGTGAGTTAACTCACAGGTTGTTTCGAAAGGATTCGAAGCTCGCGGATGAGCATCCGATTTGAGACCGGCCCCCTGCCCGCAGAGTCCAAACGACACGAAATTCGCAACATCTGGCCCGGGGCGGCGGCTGGCGAAACCACTGACAATCCTGGAACCCGGTGTTGCGGCTGAGACACGTCGTGTCGGTAAATTGCGGCCCCCCACGCCACGTTTATTGCAGTTCCGCGCGCGCGGGCGTTACGGTCGTCCGGCGAAGCACTTCAGCCCTAGAGGAGCGCAATGAAGCCATATCGCGGCGATCTCGGGCATGGCGGCCGGTCGGATCCGTCCTGCCGCACATCATGGCGTCGGCTGTACGCGATGGCGGTCGCCGTGCTGCTGCTGCTGGCGATCGCCGGAAGCCCCGCACAGGCACGGAACCCGGCGCCTGCGGCTTCGACCGCCCATGTCTACCTGCTCCGCGGCGTGCTCAATATCTTCTCGCTGGGTCTGGACGACATTGCGGCGCAGCTCCGCGCGCAGGGCATTCCGGTCACGGTCGCGAACTTCGCCTCATGGTCATCGCTCGCCGACGAAGCCGCTGCCGCGTACAAGAGCGGCAGGATCAAGACGATTGTTCTGGTCGGGCATTCCTCGGGAGCGACCGCACTGCCCGACATGGTCGCCAAGCTGGATCGGCTTGGCGCTCCCGTTAAGCTCGCCATCGGCCTGGATTCGGTGTTTCGCACCAAGCTCTCGGGGCGTGTGGGACGCTACGTAAACTTCTACATCGCCAACGGCAACGGTGAGCCGGTCGCGAAGACCGCGCAGTTCCAGGGCAAGCTCGAGAACATCAACGTGCAGAACGTGCCCGGCGTCGGGCACATGTCCATCGAGAAAAACAAGATCATGCAGCGGAAGGTGATCGCCGAGATCGACGCCGTCGTGTTCGGCCGATCTGCCCCGGGGGCGCAGCGGCCGACCAGCGCCGCAAGACCAGGCACGGCAAGCACCGCAGCGGTACGCGAGTAGTCCGAACGCCGTCGCCTCAGCGACGAATGCCGCAAATTCTGCCGATTCCTCGACGATAAATCACCCGCAGGGTGGGGCGTGGCCTGCCGGCATTCAAGGACCGGCGCGCTCTGCGCCCAAGTCGCGAGCGGAATGTACATGAGAAGTCCGAGGCCAGTTGCGGCCGTGGTGATCCGTGCAGCCCTTTCCATCTGCGTGCTGGTGGCCGTCTGCAATCTTGCGGTCGCCGGTCCGGTCGCCCGCACGACCAACACTGTCGCAGCCGTCCCTCCCGACGCGCCACAGGCCCCGACCTCGCCACAGCCGCGCGTCTATCTGTTCCGCGGCGCGCTCGGCCCGATCTTTTCGCGCGGGATGGACCGCCTGACCGATCGTCTCCAGAAGGCCGGCATCCGGGCCGACGTCTACGAATTCACCATCTGCCGGCTGATCGCCGACCAGGCCATCCGCGATTATCGTGAAGATGGTGTACCGATCGTCCTGATCGGCCATTCGATGGGCGGGCTATGCGCCCTGACATTCGCCGGGATTCTGAGGTCCGAGAACATTCGGGTAAGCTTGGTGGTCACCATCGATCCGGCGCAAGCAAGTCCGAAGGTGCCGCTGAACGTCGAGCGCTTCATCAATGTTTTCCTGTCCGACAACGTATTGGGCGGCGGCGATGTAGTGGCGGAGCCAGGTTATCAAGGCCACTACGCCAGCTTCGATATGAAGCAGCACGACGAAGTCACCCACATCAACATCGACAAGATGGGTTCGATCCACGAGCAATTGGTGGCCGCCATTGCGCAACTTGCGGCGACGCCCTTGCCGGCCAGGGAAGAGGCGATGCCGCTGCGCTACGTCGTTCCTCCCGATGCCCCGCTCGTGCTGTGGGACAGCGGCACGCCGCAGATTGCCCGCTCGGGCGACACCTTGCAGACGTTGGCGGCACTCAACAATATACCGCTGTGGTCTCTTACCCAGGTCAATCAGGTTTCGGACAGTGCGCCGCTGTCGGTCGGCCAGCGCATCCTCGTTCCGCGCCGTCTCGTGCCGCCTGCCGCAACGGCAGCGGCGCCGCGACCGAAACGATAGTTCAGGCGTTGCACGTCAAGTGGGCCGCAGGAACGGAATCAGCATCGGAACGCGGCGGCAATACGATCCATAGGCATCCGCACCAAGTTCGGCCGTGAGGAAGCCCTCCTCCATGCGCGCCTTCAATCCCATGCCAAGCGAGATCAGCGCCGCACCCAGGATCGCCGTCACCGTTCCGACCGCGATGCCCGTTACCAGCATCCCCGCGATCAGCCCGGTATAGATCGGGTGGCGCACCATCCCATAGGGCCCGGTGTCGATGACCTGATGGCCTTCCTTGTGCGTGATCGCGTTTGACCAGAAACGTCCGAGATGAATCCTTGCCCACCAGGTGAACGAGATCCCCGCAAGGACCAGGCACGCCAGCATGTAGACGCCGACGCTGCCGAACTGCCAGAGCGGCTTTTCCCCTACCACCTTGCCGGCCAATGGCATGAAGAGGACGGCGCCTGCGAGAATGGGGAGCCGGTACTTGAGCGAGTCCGCGGTCATCACGTGCTTCTTGGTCTGGCCGGACCAGAACGACGCCACGACCCAACTGATCACCCACAAGATCCAGATGATGGCGAGCAATTGCGTGGGCCACGTCGTGGTCCAGCCACTCAAGGCAAAACCGAACCATTGGCCAGGATCGTTCAGCATGTCGCGGTCCGTCTTATGCGCTTGGATCAACCGCCGAGCCGGCGCTCGACGTGAAACGGTCGAGAGCGCGTGCTCGGCGTTGTATCCCACTCGGTTTGATTGTGGCCGCCGTCAAGCAGACGCGCAATGGTTTCGCGCAGGACGGGTTCGACCGGGCCCGGCGCATAGCCCAGCTCGCGCTGCGCTTTTTCGATCGACAAGGCGCCAGCCCGCATTGCGATCCGAACGCCTTCGGCCGTACCGGACGGAGGCCGGTGCGTCACGTGATCGGAGATGAACTCGAGCATTGCCGTCACCATTTCGGCGACCCTGCCGTTGACGTGAATGCACCGGACCCGGCGGCCGCTGATCTCGGCCATGATTTCGAGAACCCGCCGCAGCGGCATGCTTTCGCCACCGAGAACATAGCGCTGTCCGGGGCGTCCGCGCTCCATGGCAAGGATCAGCCCTTCGGCGGCGTCGCGCACGTCGACGAGGTTCACGACAAAATCAAGGTGCAGTTGGAGACGCCTGCTGAGGAAATACCGCAGCATCGCCGTGGGCGGAGTCATGTTGTGATCGTAAGGCCCGACCGGCATGGTGGGACAGCCGATGATGACAGGATATCCGGATGCAGTCGCCTGCATGGCGAAACGGTCCGCGAGCATTTTTGAGCGCGTGTAGGGGCCCGGCATGTCGTCCGGCAGCAGCGCATCGTCGGCGACAGGAACCAGGGTTGGCGCGCGGAACAGAATGGATTCCGTCGAGCAGTGCAGGAAGCGCTTGATGCCTCGCTCGCGCGCCGTCTCGATGACGACCTTGGTGCCGCCGAAATTGACGGTGTGAAAATCGGCCTTGCGCGGCACCCACATCCCCGGCAGGCCGGCAAGATGATAGACCTCGTCGACCCCGTCCATCGCGCGCTCAACGAGATCCCGATCAAGCACCGATCCACAGACGTGCTCGACCTGCGGCAAAGCGCGAGGCGGCGGCTGCAGATCAAGCACCCTCACCTGCCGACCTCGCGCGATCAGCGCCGAGGCGAGGTGCTTTCCGATGAATCCACTGCCGCCTGTGACCAGTATACGCGTCATGCTACGGGTGCACTCGAGCCGAACTATTCGAAATCAAGATGCGGCACCCTGCGGATGCCCCTGAATGATGGTAGCGAGATCGCGCCGGAAGCCGAGCGCGATAAACAACTTTGCCATGACAAACATCGGGCCCAGCAGCAGGTGGGTCGGATTGTCGACCAGCGCCGGCTGACGCCCTTCGAACACGCGGTGCCCGATGATCTGCGATGCGACGCCAATGACAATCAGGATGGCCGTCAGCGACCACAGGCCAACCGTCGTCATATGCGCAGCGATCACGGCAGCCGTCGAGAGCAATGCGACGGCCGCGGCAAGGATCCCGGCACCCAGCGCGAAGTCGAGCAGGAACCAATAGACCAGCACCGGTATGACGGCGATGGCCGCCGCGCTGGTTTGAATCCCGAACACCGTGATCGGCAACAGGCTGAGCGGAAGGATCGCGGCCAGGAACAGGAACACGATGCCGAAAACATGCATCGCGCAGTTCCACGGGTCGCGATGATATTCGACGTAATCCGCAAGCTGCCGCCGAAAATATGAACTCATGCGGTGCTCATCCCGTGCTGTCGAAAAACGCGGCTGGACGGGTCAACCAAAAACCCGGCGCCCATGCTTCATTGCCCAACTCCCGTCGGAGAGACAAGGCTAGTTAAACTTGGGAATCACCACCAAGTCAAAGCGCTGGCCCGGCAGTTTTGCAGGCCTCCGGCACCACACGGCATGTGCAGGCAAATCATGCGTTAATTCAGGCAACTAGCGTGGCGCCCGGGCCGCGGGAACCGGCAAAATGTTGCGACAATTTCGCTCAGGTGCAGTCACGGTCTTGTGTGCATGCAAGCGGGCGCATGGGCCGAGGTCGGGGCGATCAGGGAGAAGATCGGAAAGACATGAGATATAGTGCAGTTCGGGTGCCCTACTCCGACACGGTGTGCGCTTGCCGCCACGCCGCCGGCGGCGTGCCGACCGTCCTGCGGAACGCACGATTGAAGGCGGCCTCGGAATCGTAGCCGACGGCCTCCGCCACGCGCGCGATCGGATCGCGTCCGGATGCAAGCAGTCCGGCTGCAAGCTGCATGCGCCAGCGCGTCAGATACTGCATGGGCGGCTGCCCGATCAGATGGGTGAACCGTTGCGCGAGCGTCGAGCGCGACAGTCCCACCGATCTCGCCAGATCGTCCAGCGTCCAATCCGCCGAGGGATCGCCATGCAGCAGGTTCAGCGCCTGGCCCACGTGCCGATCGCCGAGGCCGGCGAGCCAGCCGGTCTGTTCGGGACCGAGCGCGTCGATGTGGCATCGGATCGCCTCGACGAACAGCAATTCGCCGAGCCGGGCAAGGACGCCTTCCCCACCCGTCCTGCGGCCTTCGGTTTCGGCCCTGGCAGCACCGATCAGGAAGGCAATTCCGGAATTCTCGCGATATGAACTTCGCCGCAGGTGCATCACCGCGGGCAGCGCTTCCAGCAGCGGATTGAAAGGACGGGTGTCGCAGCCGAGAAATCCGCACAGGATGCGCGCGTCGGCAGGCCCGTTGTCACCGATGCTGATCTTGTGAGGGAGTTGATCGGCCGTCGGATGGCGGTAGTAACTCATATCCGGGATCGCCTGCATGCCCGGCGCACTCGAAAGCACATGGGCCGCGCCTTGCGGAAACGCGATGATGTCGCCGGCGTCAAGCCGCACGGAAGGCTGATCGATCAGCCCGCCCCAGCAGCAGCCGTCAATGATCACATGATACTCGATGACATGCTGCGCCCCCGGCAGCACGGCAGCAGCGCAGGC
>PNLC01000094.1 GCA_013822885.1 Bradyrhizobium sp. | reverse complement strand
ACGCATGCGCGTGCGCGATATCCTGGCCGAGCCGATCCGAAATTTCGGGCTCGCCAAATCATCCGCCGAGCTCGAGGCAAAGGTTGCGGCGCTGATGGACACCGTGCGCCTGCCGCGCGACGCGCTGGGGCGCCGGCCGCACGAATTCTCGGGCGGCCAGCGCCAGCGCATCGGCATCGCCCGGGCGCTAGCCGCCGAGCCCGAACTGATCGTCTGCGACGAGGCGGTCTCGGCGCTCGATGTCTCCGTCAAGGCGCAGATCGTCAATCTGCTGCAGGACCTGCAGCGGGAATTCGGCCTCGCATTGCTGTTCATCAGCCATGATCTCGCGATCGTCGAGCACATGACGCACCGCGTTGCCGTCATGTATCTCGGCAAGATCGTCGAGATGGCGCCCAAGCGGCAAATCTTCACCGCGCCGAGGCATCCCTACACGAGGGCACTTCTTTCGGCCGTGCCGGTGCCGGAGCCCGGGGCAATTCGCAACCCGATCATCCTGAAGGGCGATGTACCGAGCCCGATCAACCCGCCCAGCGGTTGCCGTTTCCACACCAGGTGTCCCTACGTGTTCGATCGCTGCCGGACGGAGGAGCCGCAGCTTCGCTCGACCGAAAGTGGGCAATGGGTGGCGTGTCATCTCGAAGCGCTTCCGGAACGACCGGCAGCCGCTCCACTGATCCCGCGCGGTTGAAGCGATCGATGCTCTACTTGGTGCCGTAGGCACGGTCGCCGGCGTCGCCGAGACCCGGGACAATATAGGCGTTGGCGTCCAGCCCCTGATCGATCGCGGCAAGCCAGATCGGAACATCCGGGTGAATGCCGCGCATGCGTTCGACGCCCTCGGGCGCGCCGATCAGGCACACCAGCCGGATGTCGTTGGCGCCGCGCTCCTTTAGCCGGTCGACCGCGGCGACGGCGGAGTTCGCCGTGGCCAGCACCGGCGAGATCACGATCACCAGCCGCTCGTGCAGGTCGCTCGGCGCCTTGAAGAAGTATTCCACCGCCGTGAAGGTTTCAGGCTCGCGGTAGAGGCCGATATGGGCAATGCGCGCGGTCGGCACCAGATCGAGCATGCCTTCCGCAAAGGTCACGCCGGCACGCAGCACCGGCGCGAACACCAGCTTTTTGCCCGCGATCTGCGGCGACCTCATATGCGCCAGCGGCGTTTCGATTTCGACATCGGCGAGCGGCAGGTCACGGGTGACCTCGTAGCAAAGCAGCATCCCGATTTCCTTGAGGAGTTCGCGAAACGACTTGGTTGAAATGTCCTTCTGCCGCAGGAGCGTCAGCTTGTGCTGCACCAGCGGGTGGCTAACGATGGTAATGCCGTCCATGTCTAAAACCCCGGATCTAGAAAACCGTGCCGTCGCTGATGACTTTCACCGGAGGCGAGGCGTCCGCGCGGCGCTCGCGCGCCAGCCGCCGGCCCGCAGCCCAGGTGCCGCCTTCGAGAATTTTGGCGAGCGGCATCGTCGTGGCGTCGCGTCCAAGTCGCTGCCGCATGCCATCGGCGACGCGGTCGAGCAGCGCCACCGTCAGTGCACGCCATTCCACGACCAGCGGTGAACCTACCTCATGCTCTCGCTGCGCCGCGTCTGCATCGCGAAACGCGAGCACGCCGCTATCGATGAACAGACCGCCGTTGCGATATTCCGCGAGTCCCGTGAGGCCGTCGATATCGGTGACGTCGATACCGGATTTCTGCAGCGGTTCGATCAGAGAATAGGCCAGCCATTGCGAGAGCTTGTGCAGCGGCATGAGCCCGCTGGTTGCGTCCGCGGTCGTCAGCGCCGGATGCCGCCAGCAATCGCCGAGCGCGATCCCGCCCAGCGTCAGCCGAGACGGCCAGATCGGCCCAAGTTGCTGCAGCAGTTCCGCCAGGATCGTCGGCGCGGGCAGCTTGCCGCCCTCTGCGAGCATCGCCAGCCGGTCATAGAGGCCACCGGGCCGTGGCGTGTCGTGGCTGCCGAAGATGTCCGGTTTCGAGGTCACCAGCCGGCCCAGCCGCCGCAACAGGTCGGTGCGGCCGTCCAATCCGACCAGCGGATTGAGTTCCGAGACCTGCATGCCGCGCGCGAGGACGGCAACGTCAAGATTGGCGAGCTTGTCGGCATCGGCGCGCAAAGTCTCGGATGGGGCAGCCGAAAAGACGCCATCCGTGAACATGGCGAGGCTGGCGAGCCCCAATCCTTCCGAACGGCCGATGGCTAAACCGGTGCCGGGATCGCGGTAGCGCCACGATGGACCGGCGCCGGCATCGAGGAAGACGCTGACGATGGCCAGGTCGAATTCGGCGCGGGCACGCGCTGCCCGATCGGGCCAACTGGCGTGGCTGGCGACGGCAGCCCAGCGATCGTCGCCATTGCTGACGAAGTGCCGCCAGCGCGAATGAAAGGGAACGTCGAATGATGGATAGGCGTTGCGTGTCGTGTCCAGTACCAGGTCGACCACGGTGTCCATGCGGTCAAGTTCGATGCGGAAGTTCGGCAGCTTGCCGTCAAGGCCGATCGCGAGCATGCGATGGGCGCGCTCGCGAACCGCCTTCGCACTCAGCAATGTCAAAGCAGCTCGCGTCTCCGGATTTGCAAGGGCCAAGGCCGCCGCCTCTCAATAATTTTCGAGCGACCGGCCGACCGGATTGCCCGGAGCTTCCTGAGGCTCCGGCGTGTAGTAGCCGGCGGCTCTCTTTGCCGCGATCTCCACATGCGCGTCGGCCGGGATCATGTCGTCGGGGATCGGCACGCGCTCGACGATCTCGATGCCCTGGCTGGTCAACGCATCGTGCTTCATGTCGCTCATCGAAACGAAACGGTCGATCCGCTTCAGGCCGAGCCAGTGCACGACGTCAGGCATCAATTGCTGGAAGCGGGCGTCCTGCACGCCGGCGACGCATTCGGTGCGCTCGAAATACTGCGCCGCCGCGTCGCCGCCTTCCTGGCGCTTGCGGGCGTTATAGACGAGAAACTTCGTGACCTCGCCGAGCGCACGGCCTTCCTTGCGATTGTAGATGATGATGCCGAGCCCGCCGCTCTGGCCGGCGCGCGCGCATTCCTCGATGCCGTGAATCAGATAGGGGCGGCAGGTGCAGATATCGGAACCAAACACGTCGGAGCCGTTGCATTCGTCATGCACGCGGCAGGTGATCTTGGTACTGTGGTCCGGCAGCTTGCTGACATCGCCGAACAAATAGGCTGTCGTGCCGCCGATCGGCGGCAGGAAGACCTGAAGGTCGGGCCGCGTCACCAGTTCCGGAAACATGCCCGCGGTCTGTTCGAACAACTGCCGGCGCAGATTGTTCTCGGTGGTCTCGAACCGCGCGGCGAGGCCAGGCAGGTACCAGACCGGATCGATCGCAATCTTGACCACGGAGACGCTGCCATTGGCATGCACGACCTCGCCATCCTGCTTCAGCCGTCCGGCTTCGATCGCGGCCTGCAGTTCGGGCAGGTCGAGGCGGGCGCGCGTGATGGCGATGCTCGGGCGGATGTCGATGCCCTCGGCGATCTCGCTCGCGAAATTTTCCGCGGCCAGATGTCCCCACGGATCGAGCGAGACAATGCGCTTCGGCTCGGCCCATTGCGGAAACGGCCCGATCGTCTCGGCGGGGTGGGTATTGGTGAGGTCCGGACGGCGGATCGGGTCGAGCGCGCCGGAGGAAACGGCCAGCGCGCGATAGACCGAATAGGAGCCGCCATGGGTGCCGATGACGTTGCGGTCCTGCGGGCGCGATACGGTGCCGATGATCGGGCCACGTTCGCGCGCGGTGGCCGCGCCCCAGTGAATCGGAAATTTGAGCTTGGCACCCGGCGCCGGGTGCGACGTAATGCGAATATGATCAACCCGATTGGAACGAGTCATCGCCACGAACCCTGAAACGGCGACGGCCCGCCTGGATAGACGGGCCTGGTCACCAACGACAATATCAGCAGCGGTTGCAGCTGAGATGACAATATAGTCGTATTTCGGCCGAAAACAACGGCGTTTCGGACGGGGGCCGTTAGGCGGTCGTTAACTCCTGTGGCGCGGCGGGCCGCGGAGCTGGTCTTGCGCCAAAGCGAGATCGCAGAACGGAGCAGGCTTCGCGCGCTTGACGCGATCGATCAGGCAAAGGTTGCGCGTGCCCGCAAGGCGACTCGCCGCTCGTTAGGTTGGCGATCGTTGCAACATCACGAGTGCGAGTTGCGAGCAACGAAACGCAGCACTGACGTGCGTCACGCCGGCCATCTCCGCAATTGACTCGGTGCGAACCAAAACTTTAACTGCCGCTCACGGCGCTTGAACCAGATCGGAGTCCGCACTCCGCAAACTGCTTCATTTGCATGCAAACGTCGCCCTAAATGGAAGCAACCAGGAAGTTATTTATGCGCGTCATCAATGTTGCCGCCGCCCAGTTGGGTCCGATCCAGAAAGCCGAAAGCCGCGAAGCCGTCGTGAAGCGCATGATTGCGCTGATGGATGAAGCCAAGGCGAAGGGCGCCGATCTGATTGTCTATCCCGAGCTCGCGCTCACCACGTTCTTCCCGCGCTGGTACATGGAGGATCAGGCCGAAGTCGACACCTGGTTCGAGCGCGAGATGCCGAATGCAGCAACGAGGCCCTTGTTCGAACGCGCCGCGCAGCATCAGATCGCAATGAATTTTGGCTACGCCGAGCTGACGCCGGATGGGCATCATTTCAACACCTGCATCCTCACCGACAAGTCCGGAAAGATCGTCGGCAAGTATCGCAAGATTCATCTGCCCGGCCATTCCGAGTTCGATACGGAGCGCGCGTTCCAGCATCTGGAGAAGCGATACTTCGAGCCGGGCGATCTCGGCTTCAACGTCTGGCGCGCGCTGGGCGGCATCTTCGGGATGGCCGTCTGCAACGATCGGCGCTGGCCGGAGACCTATCGCGTGATGGGTCTGCAAGGCGTCGAGATGGTGCTGATCGGCTACAACACGCCGTCAATCAATTCCGAGAAGAGCGAGGAGGGGCCGGAGAAGCGGCTGTTCCACAACCGGCTCTCCGCGCAGGCCGGCGCGTACCAAAACTCGACCTGGGTCGTATGCGTTGCGAAGGCCGGCGTTGAGGACGGCCACCCGCTGATCGGCGGCAGCCTGATCGTCGATCCCGACGGCGAGATCGTTGCCGAAGCCAAAACCGAAGACGACGAGCTTCTGGTTCACGCTTGCGATCTCGATGCCACCGTCTTCGGGAAGAAGACGATCTTCAATTTCGCGCTCCACCGCCGCATCGAGCATTACGGCCTGATCACCAGCCAGACCGGCGTGGTGCTGCCGCCGGAAAGCTAGGTGCGGGTGGCCTCCTAGTGATGCGCGAACTGCACCGCGCCCAGCGCCATGGTCACGGCTGCCTGCGTCGGGTCGATCACGGGAATTCCGAGCGCCTGTTCCAGCGGCCGGCGGTGACGCGCCATGCCGGCGCAGCCCATCACGATGGCGCCGGAGCCGTCTTCGTCCTTGAGCGCGCGTCCGACCTCGATCATCTTTGCCAGCGTTCCTTCGCCCGACGCGGTCTCCGCCACGCTCATGTTAAGCGGGCGCTCCCGGGTCAGACGATCCGTCAGGCCCATCTGCCTGATGTAGCGGACATGACGGCGGATCGAGCGCTGCGCGATCGCAATGACGCCGAAGGTTTCGGCGCGCGCGAGCGCCGTCAGCACGCCGCATTCGGCGATGCCGAACACCGGCCGGTCGGTGGCTTCGCGGCAGACATGCAGGCCAGGATCGCTGTAGCAGGCGATGACGAAGGCGGCCGATTGGTTGTCGCCCTCGACGAGGCGGCGCAGCGGCATCGCCACGCCGTCGACATCGGCCTGGCTCTCGATCCCGAAAGGCCCCTCGGCCAGCGTCTCGCAGACGATCTCCGGTCCGCCTTCAAAGCCGAGCGGCTTTAAGGCTTGCTCCAGCCCCTGTGTCACGAGATGGTTGGAGTTGGGATTGATGACGAGAATGCGCGGCCGGGACATGATGCGTTCCTGCGGGAGAAGGATGGCAAAGGAAGCAACGACCATGCCATCCAGCGATGCATGGTCCACCGTCCACGGCGAAAGCGCAAGGGAGGGTAACGGCACGATCTGTGCTTTTATGCGGTGAAAGCAAGTACGTAAGAAGTCCGGACTGAACAGTTGAGGAGTTTGCCATGACCGAGCCCGCCTACGACCTTCTCATCCGCGGCGGCCGCGTCGCGACCGTGAGCGACGTGTTCGAGGCCGACGTCGCCATTTCCGGCGAGACGATTGCAGCCATCGGCCGCGGGCTGGCGGGCGCACGGCGGGAGATCGACGCGCGGGGAAAGCTGGTGCTGCCGGGCGGCGTCGACAGCCACGCCCATATCGAGCAGCTTTCGGCTGCCGGCATCGTCAACGCCGACACGTTCGAAAGCGCGACCGTCTCGGCAGCCTTCGGCGGCACCACCACAGTCATCCCGTTCGCGGCCCAGCATGTCGGCATGAAGCTGCCGCAGGTGCTGGAGGATTATCACGCGCTCGCGAAGAAGGGCGCCGTGATCGATTACGCCTTCCACATGATCATCGCCGACCCGACAAAAGAAACGCTGGAGGCGGATCTGCCTGATCTGATCAGGCAGGGTCATGGCTCGATCAAGATCTTCATGACCTATGATCGCCTGAAGATCGACGACGAACCGCTGCTCGACATTCTGCTGGCGGCGCGTGAAGGCGGCGCGATGCTCTGCGCCCACGCCGAAAACCACGGGATCATTTCCTGGATGGTCAAGCGGCTGCTCGCGCGCGGCTACACCGATCCGAAATACCACGCCGTCAGCCACGCCCGGATCTCGGAAGCCGAGGCCTTCAACAGGTTGATCGGCATGGCCGCGCTGATCGACCAGCCGATCATGATCTTCCACGTCTCGACGGCAGAAGGCGCCAAAGTCATTCGCGACGCGCGCGGGCAGGGGCTGAAGGTGTTCGCCGAGACCTGCCCGCAATATCTCTTCCTCACCGCCGCCGATCTCGACAAGCCCGGCGTGGAAGGCGCCAAGTGGATGTGCAGCCCGCCGCCGCGTGGCGTGGCCGACCAGGAAGCGCTGTGGCAGGCGCTCGCGCTCGGCGATCTCCAGACCGTTTCGTCCGATCATGCGCCGTATCGCTTTGACGAGACCGGCAAGCTGCGCGCCGGTCCCAATCCCAATTTCAAGCAGGTAGCCAACGGCTTGCCCGGTCTCGAGGTCCGCCTGCCGCTGCTGTTCGACGCCATGGTGTCGAAGGGCCGCCTGGGGTTGGAAAAGTTCGTCGAGCTGACGGCGACTGCGCCGGCGAAGATCTACAATCTGCACCCACGCAAGGGCTCGATCGCGGTTGGCGCCGATGCTGATATCGCGATCTGGGACCCGACGCGCGAGGTGACGCTGAGCGACGCGATGATGCACGACCTTACGGGTTACACGCCGTTCGCCGGCCGCAAGCTGCGGGGCTGGCCGACCACGGTGCTCTCGCGCGGGCGCGTCATCGTGGCGGACGGGAAGCGTTCCGTTGAAGCGGGCTCCGGGCGGTTCCTGCCGCGCTCGGGCGGCGAGGCGGGCAAGCCGACGGGACGCCTCATGGCCGATATGGATCCGGAACAGAATTTCGGGGCGAGGCTGCTGTGATCCATCCATCGCTGCCTGTCCGGATTGAGCGATGAGGCTTCTTGTGTTCGGCGGCGCTGGTTTTGTCGGGCTGAATATCGCCGCAGCACTGCTCGCGCGCGGTCATGCCGTGACAGTGTTCGACCGCGCGGACTTGCCGCCTGGCGCACGCAAGGAGCTTGCGATTCACAGCGATCGGCTGACAATTGTCCAGGGCGATGTCACGAATGTTCAAGCCGTGGAAACGGTGATCGCCAGAGGTCATGACGCCATCGTTCTGGGAGCGGCGATCACCGCCGGACCCGCGCGCGAGGCTGATGATCCCGAGACCATTCTGCGGGTAAACCTGCTGGCGCAGACGCCGATCCTGACCGCGGCGCGAAACAGCGGGGTGAGGCGCATCATCAATCTGTCGTCCGCGGCAGCCTATGGCGGGAGCGCATTCCGGAATGCCCTGCTCGATGAAGAGACGCCCTGCGATCCGGCCTCGCTCTACGCCATCACCAAGTTAGCCTCCGAGAGGGTCGCGGCGCGTCTGGCCGATCTCTGGCAAAGCGACATCATCAGCGTGCGGCTGAGCGCCGTGTTCGGACCCTGGGAGCGAAGCAACGACGTGCGCGACACGCCAAGCCCGCAGGCGTAGATTCTGGCCGCGCTGGAGGTGGGGCGCGAGGCCACCCTGTCGCGTCCGGGCGTCAGGGACTGGATCTATGCGGTGGACGTCGCTGAAGCCGTGACCTTGCTGATCGAGGCCTCGAGGCCGAAGCATCGGCTCTACAACATTTCGTCCGGCATGGAATGGCCGGCGCTGCAATGGGGAGAGGATCTTGCCACGCTGCATCCCGGCTTCATCTGCCGGCTGGCCGAGGCCGGTGAGGCGGCGACGGTCGATTTGCACAGTCCTGCCGACCGGGCGCCGCTTTCGGTCGCGCGCCTGGCGGAGGAGTTCGATTGGCGGGCGCGCTTCGGCTGCGCGGACTCGGCTGCTGACCTGAGCGCGTGGTGGACGCGGCATCGAGGGGAAAATTGATATGAGACTGGCAGGGCGGACCGCAATCTTGACCGGCGCCGGCGCCGGCTCCGGCATCGGCCGGGCCAGCGCGGTGCTGTTTGCGAAGCAAGGCGCGTTCGTTGCACTGGTCGATCGCGACCGCGCCGGCTTGGCGGAGACGCTGGAGGCGATCGATGCGGAGCAGGGCGAAGCATCGGTGCATGTCGGGGACGTCAGCGAGGCGGATTTCGCCAAGGCCACGGTCGGCGATGTCATGGCGCGTCGCGGCCGCCTCGACGTGCTCATGACTGCAGCCGGCTTTTCCTGCGGGGGCACGGTGCTGACCACCGACCCCGCCGATTGGGACGCCGTGTTCCGCGCCAATGTCGGCGGCACCTGGCTTTGGGCACGCGCGACGGTGCCCGAGATGCAGCGGCAGGGCAGCGGCTCGATCATCACGCTGGCGTCGCAGCTTGCGATCGCCGGCGGCAGGGGCAACACCGCCTATATCGCCGCAAAGGGGGCGATCATCAGCCTGACCCGCACCATGGCGCTCGATTTCGCCACCGATGGAATCCGCGTCAATGCGATAGCGCCCGGCGCCATCGACACCCCGATGCTGCGGCGCAGCTTTGCGCGTCACACCGATCCCGAACCGGTGCGCGAAGCCTCGCGCAACCGCCACGCCATGAAGCGCTTCGGGATGGCCGAAGAGGTGGCCGAGACCGCGCTGCATCTTGCCAGCGACGCGTCCTCATTCACGACCGGCACCGTGATGGTGGTCGACGGCGGCTGGCTCGTGGCATGAACGACGCCCTTGCCGCTCTCGAGGCGCAGGTTCGCGCCGATCTTGCCAAAACCGCGCATCCGGATGCCGCGTGGCTGATGCCAAAACTCGGTCCGGACGACAGGCCGGCGCTGGACGTGCTGATTGTGGGCGCCGGGCAATCGGGGCTTGCGACAGCGTTCGGGCTGCTGCGCTCGCAGGTCAGCAACATCCTCGTGCTCGACAAGGCCGAGGAGGGGCAGGAGGGACCGTGGCTCGCCGGCATCGTGTTCTCGACCATGCTCGGCGCCAATGTGCTGGTGGAGAAGGTGTTCTCGTGGCCGGGCGTGGCGTCCTACGCGCTCGATGCGCTGCTGTCTTCAGATTACGCGCCGGTGCAAGGCTTTGTGCTGCTGATGGCCACCGTGTTCGTGATCGTCAACCTGCTGGTAGACATTCTTTACGGCATCGCCGATCCACGGGTGACAATCGGATGACCTCAGCGACGCTTCGCCATGCCGGCTGGATTCTGCGCGGCAATCCGCTGACAGCGGTTGCGGCAGCCGGCGTGTTTCTGCTGACGCTCATCGCCATTTTCGGGCCGTGGATCGTGCCGTATGATCCGATCGCGTCGAACGTCTCGCAGGCGCTGATGCCGCCGAGCGCGGTGCACATCGCCGGAACCGATCAACTCGGCCGCGACGTGTTTAGCCGTCTTATTGTTGCAACACGGCTCGATCTCGCTATCGCGATCTCGGCGGTCGGAATCTCCTTTGCCATCGGCGCCGTCATCGGCGCGATCTGCGGCTATACCGGCGGACGGCTCGATCGCGGCATCGGCCGCTTCGTCGATGTCCTCATGGCCTTTCCGTTGTTCGTGCTGGCGATGGCGATGGTCGCCGCCCTCGGCAACCGGGTCGAGAACATCGTCATTGCAACCGCGATCATCAACCTGCCGTTCTACATCCGCTTTGCGCGGGCGGAGGTGAATGTCCGCCGCAATCTCGGCTGGGTCGAGGCGGCACGCGCCTGCGGCGACAGCCACCTGTCGGTGGTGCTGCGCTTCCTGCTGCCGAACGTGATGCCGGCGATGGCGGTGCAGATATCGCTCAATCTCGGCTGGGCGATCCTCAACGCCGCCGGGCTTTCCTTCATCGGCCTCGGCGTCAAGCCGCCGACGCCGGAATGGGGCATCATGGTCGCGGAGGGTGCGCGCTTCATTTCCACCGGCAAATGGTGGCTGGTCGCCTTTCCCGGCCTGGCGCTGATGCTTACGCTGTGCTTCAACCTGCTCGGCGACGGGGTGCGCGACATTCTCGATCCCCGCATGCGAACATGACCGCGTCGCTGCTGGCACTGAACGACCTGCACGTCACCTTCTCGACCCGGCGTGGCCCTGTCGAGGCGGTGCGCGGCGTCTCGCTGTCGCTCGGCGAGGGCGAGATGCTCGGCCTCGTGGGCGAGAGTGGGTCAGGAAAATCGGTCACCGGCTTTGCGATCACGCGGCTGCTCGATGCGGCCGGCCGGGTCACCGCGGGCAACATACGGTTTCGCGGGCAGGACATCACCAGGATATCTTCGGGCGACTTCCGCCATCTGCACGGCGCGGCGATGGCGATGATCTTCCAGAACCCGCGCGCCGCGCTCAATCCGATCCGTGCGGTCGGGGACCAGATCGCCGAC
>PNLC01000093.1 GCA_013822885.1 Bradyrhizobium sp. | reverse complement strand
TCCTGCCTTGCCTGCATGACTACCTGTCCGTCCGGAGTGCACTACATGCACCTGGTCGATCAGGCCCGGGGCCGGATCGAGCGGGACTATACGCGGCCGCTGCCGGAGCGGGCGTTGCGCGCGATCCTGGCTTTCGTGCTGCCGCGGCCGGGACTTTTTCGCGCCAGCATGATCGTGGCGCGGCTCGGCCGGCCGCTCGCAGCCCTGTTGCCGACGCCGAAGGCTGCGGCCACCCCCGGCATGCTGCGACGGATCAAGGCGATGCTGGCGCTGGCGCCGAAGGGGCTGCCGGCGCCGGGACCGTCGGGCGGAAGCACCTTTCCTGCCGTTGGTGAGCGGCGCGGCCGGGTCGCATTGCTGCAGGGCTGTGCCCAGCAGGTGCTGGCGCCCCGCATCAACCAGGCCGCGATCAACCTTTTGACGCGCCATGGCATCGAGGTCGTGCTGGTCAGGGATGAGCAATGCTGCGGCGCGCTCACCCATCACCTTGGGCAGGACGGCGATGCGCTGGCGCGGGCCCGCGGCAACGTCACCGTGTGGAAAAAGGAGGCGGAACAGGGCGGCCTCGACGCCATCCTGATCACGGCATCGGGCTGCGGAACAGTCATCAAGGACTACGGTTACATGCTGCGCGAGGACCGCGACTACGCACAAAGCGCCGCGCAAATCTCCGCGCTGGCAAGGGATATCACCGAGTATCTCGCCGGTCTTTCGCTATATCCATCCAGCCAGAAAGGCGATCTCACGGTCGCCTATCACTCAGCCTGTTCGCTGCAGCATGGGCAGAAAATCACGGGCCTTCCGAAAGAATTGCTTTCCAAGAATGGATTCGTGGTGAAAGATGTGCCCGAGAGCCATTTGTGTTGCGGTTCGGCGGGGACCTACAACATTCTCCAGCCAGACATTGCGGGCAAATTGCGCGATCGGAAGATCGCCAATATTGCAACCGTGAAGCCGGACATGATTGCTGCGGGCAATATCGGGTGCATGGTTCAGATTGCCGGCGGCACGTCAATTCCTGTGGTGCACACAATCGAGCTTCTCGACTGGGCGACAGGAGGTCCAAAGCCTGGATTGACAGGTCCGGGATTGAATTGATCGATCGGCCCTCGGGCATGAACCGGGATCGGCGGGCACCGGTTTTCCTCGGCATCGAACGCGGCAAGCGTTTGACCGGAGATCATGCTGAGACCGAGGAATGGAGCAGGAGGACGCTTCGAAGAAACGTCGTCCCGGTCCAACTCCGCGGAATCGTCTAAGCGCTCGACAGACACGAACCAGACGGTTGGACCAACGGACATGGCCCAACAGACTTGGACCAACCACTTGGACCAACAGACTTGGACCAGCGGCAACAGGAGGATCACGATGGCGAAGGCGAAGAAGAGTAAGAAGGGCAAGAAGGCTAAGAAAGCGAAGAAGGTTGTAGCGGCGAAGAAGGCCGCCAAGAAGTCGTCGAAGAAGGCCGCCAAGAAGTCTGCAAAAAAATCTGCCAAGGCTGCGAAGAAGGGCGTGAAGAAATCCGCCAAGAAATCTGCCAAGAAAGCCGCCAAGAAAGCCGCGCCGAAGAAGGCTGCGAAGAAAGTTGCGAAGAAAAGGAAGGTGGCTGCGCCGGCACCAGCCCCGATGACGGCTCCCGAACCGGAGGCGGAATCGGCGCCAGTCACGAGCTGGGCTACGCCGAGCTCGGAGCCCTCGACCCCGTCATGGGGATCCAGTTCTTCCAACGGCGGTGAGCAGCACTAGCCGCTCCTAAAACGAGCTTTCAAAAGGCCGCAGCGTTCAACGACTGCGGCCTTTTTCATGGCGCCGCGAAGCGAGCACAACCGCGATTTTACGGTCAGGCTGATTCGCAAAATGCACTGTCCCGGTGCGTTCCTGGTGACCACTTTCGGGATACCTAAGTCGTGAAAACGGCTCGGAAGCCGCCAAAAATGTGATGGGAATGCAACACCCACCGACAACATGTCTCGAAAAGGCTAGAACGCCTAAAAAGGCGGCACATGCTTGCCTTTTTTGCTTCACGACTGTGACACGAGGGACCAGATTGCCGCAGGTGAATAGTTTTGGTTGCAGTCGGTTATCGCTCGCCCTTGGGGGGCGCCGGAACAGGGCTGTTTTTGATGGTGATGGGGATCCTTATGAAGAAAGTGGCTTTGTTAGCAACGGCGCTGGCAATGGTTTCTGGTTCGGCTCTTGCTGCGGATATGCGGGTGAAGGCCGTCGTTCCGCCGCCGGTGGTGGCCTTCGATCCCTGGGATATCGCCTTCGGCGCCGGCATCACCAACGACTACATCTTCCGCGGCATCACCCAGTCCAACCACAAGCCGTCGGTCAGCGCCTATTTCGAGCCGCGCTACAACGTCACCAAGGACTTCCAGCTCTATGTCGGCCTCGGTGCTGCCAGCATCTCCTTCCCGAACCGTGCAGCGGCTGAAGTCGACGCCTACGGCGGCGCCCGCCTGACGCTCGGCCAGTTCGCTTTCGACGTCGGTGCCTGGGGCTACATCTATCCGGGTGGAACCTGCCAATACGGCGGCGGCGCGACCACCGATTTCGCCGGCAATCCGCTCAGCCTCGAATGTCAGCAGAATACGCTGGTCAATCTGAACGTTCTCAAGAAGGACGTCAGCTTCTTCGAAGTCTACGGCAAGGTGAATTACACCTTCACCGACAGTTTCTCGATGGGCGGCAACGTCTATTATACGCCGAGCTTCCTCAGCAGCGGCGCGGAGGGCACCTACGCCTCGATCGTCGGCAAGGCGATTGCGCCGAGCACCTGGTTCGGCGCCAGCGGCCTCGGCATGTACGTGTCGGGTGAGTTCGGCCGTCAGTGGCTGGGCACGTCAGACTCGTTCTACGGCACCGCGCTGTTCCCGAACGGCATCAACTACGCCGACTACAACACCTGGAACATCGGCATCGGCTTCACCTACAAGGTGTTCACGCTGGACTTCCGCTACTCCGACACCGACCTGTCGAAGGGCGATTGCAACGCCTTCACCAGCGACTTCGCAGCTCGCGGCAACATCTCGGCATCGTCGGGCACCTTCGTCACCCCGATCAATCCGTCGGGCGTCGGCTCGAACTGGTGCGGCGCGGCTGGCATCGTCAGGCTCTCGGCCGACCTGACCGCGTTGACCAACCTTAAGTAAATCATTCTGTCGAAGACGAAGGGGCGGCAGAGCAATCTGCCGCCCCTTTTGTTTTGCGAGGCTGTCGAATGATACGGGGTTGGCGGCGCACCGCGATCAAGGCGATTTCCCGCAACGATCATCGCAACGCGCTTGCCGGTGCGGTAGCGGGCCTCGGTGGCGCCATCGCCATCGGCATCATGGAAATGTTCTCGGTCGTCGCGGATTATCCGCTGGCCGTGATTCCCTTCGCGACCTCCATCGTGCTGGTGATCGGATCGCCCAACGCCGAGCCGGCGCAACCGCGCGCTTTGATCGGCGGGCACGTGGTATCGGCGCTGGTCGGCCTCGCGGTGCTGAAGCTGACGGGACCGCAGGCCTGGGCGGCGGCTGCGGCCGTCGGGCTTTCGATCCTGGCCATGTACGTCACCGGAACCTTTCACCCGCCGGCGGGCATCAATCCGCTGCTGGTGGTATCAGGCAATCTGCCCTGGACGTTCCTGCTCGCGCCGGTGCTGGCCGGCGCGCTGCTGCTGACGGCCTTCTGCTGTTTCTGGCACCGCACGGTTCGGCGCCAGTCGTGGCCACATCGCTGGCTTTGAAGAGGCAGGTACGCGGCTACGTCGCCTTCATGCTCTTACCTGCGTCCTCCAGAACGAACTGATCGCCGTCACGGGCGAGCTTGACGTTGCGCTGGTGGAAGGCGTCGAGCGTCGAGCGATGGCCGATCGAGACGATGGTCGTCGCCGGCAGTTTCGCCTCCAGCAGACGATACAGCGCCGCCTCCGAAGGTTCATCGAGCGAGGCGGTGGCTTCGTCGAGGAACAGAAACTGCGGCGTGTGCAACAGCGCGCGTGCGAGCCCGAGGCGCTGCTGCTCGCCGAGCGACAGCGTCCGGTTCCAGTGCCCGTGCTCGCCGATCTGTGCAGCGAGCTTAGGCAATCCGACCTGCTCCAGCGCGCTGCTGATCTGGAGGTCGGTGAAGGTGCCTTCCGTGGAGGGATATTCCACCGCCCCGCGCAAAGAACCGGTCGGGAAATACGGCCGCTGCGGCAGCAGCATCAATGTTGCGCCCGCGGGCACGGTGATCGAGCCCGCGCCGAACGGCCAGATGCCGGCGATGGCGCGGAACAGCGTCGACTTGCCCGACCCCGAGGGGCCCGTCATCAGCGTGCGCTCGCCCTTGCGCAGGCTGAACTTCTCGGCGCTGACCAGCGGCGTGCCGTTCGGCAGTCGCAGCGCCAATCCCTTCAGGTCGATTGCGCTACCGCCCGCCGCGTCGACGACGTGAATCCTGTCGCTGCGGGTGGCAAGATCGCGCGCCTCCGCTATCCCAGCCTCGAAACCGTCGAGACGGTTGACCACCGCCTGCCACTCCGCGAGTTGGCGATAGATGGAAATGAAGAACGAGAGCGCGCCTTGCACGCTCGAAAACGCCGATGCGGTCTGCATCATGCCGCCGAGCTGGATCTTGTTTGCGAAGTACGCCGGCGCCACCAGCACGTAGGGAAACACCACCGAAGCCTGGTTGTAGCTTGCCGTGAACGCCGTCACCTTCTTGGTACGGCTCATGATGGCGAGCCAGTTCTCCACCACGCGTCCGAAGCGGACCAGCAGGCGTTCGTGCTCGGCGGCCTCACCACGCATCAGCGCGATCTGCTCGGAGTTTTCCCGCACGCGCACCAGGTTGAAGCGAAAATCCGCTTCGTATTGCTGCTGCCGGTAATCGATGCCGACCAGCGGCCAGCCGATCAGGTGGGTCAGGATGGTACCCAGCACCGAATAGATCAGCGCGCACCAGACCAGGTAGCCGGGAATTGAATATTCCTGACCGAACAGATGCAGCGGCGCGGCGTTCGAAAGACCCCACAGGATCGTGACGAAAGACGCCAGCGTGACGATCGAGCTCAGCAGGCCGACCCCGATGTTGAGCGTGCGATCGACGAACAGCTTGACGTCATCGGTCATGCGCTGGTCGGGGTTGTCGGCGGCGTCGCCTTGCAGTTGCATCCGGTAGTGGTTGGCCTGGTGCAGCCAGTCGCCGAGATATTGCGAGGTCATCCAGCGTCGCCAGCGGATCTGCAGCCATTGATTGAGGTAGAGCTGATAGACCGCGAGCACGATGAAGATGGCGGCAAGGACGCTGAAGTAGATGATCTCGGAGACGAAGCTGTCCCAGTTGCGTTCCTGCAGCGCGTTGTAGAACCGGCTGTTCCATTGATTGAGCAGGACGTTGATCGCGACGATTGCCAGCTCGATGGCGATGACGGCCGCCAGCAGCCCGCGGCCGGCCCATCTGTCTTCGGAGCGGAAATAGGGGACGGAGATGCGCCACACATTGGCGAGCGTCGAGCGGATATTTTTCACAGATTGCCGTCTCCGGGGATGGGCCTAACGCCCTGAAGGAATGCAAGAATCAGCTGCGCGCAAGTTGCAGGATTTTGCGCCTTGCGGCGTCTTGTCGCAGTCACGAAGCAGACCCTAGCATGGCTGCGACGGCGAGGGGCGGCGGCCATCATACTTCGCGACCTTGTGAGCAGATATTTGGCGAGGAGCCTGCAGCCCCTGCCGATCGCGTTCGCTTCCGACGTGACGGGCCGGCGTGAGGATTCTGCTGGCGACGCGTTTGCGGATCGCTCATTCCTCCGCGTGCATTTGTTAATTTCTCCTGAGGTTTGCGTGCGCCAATCTGTCCCGCTTTCGCCCCTGTCACAGGCTGGGCGATGCGCTACGGTGAAAAAAAATCCAAGGAGGGAATCATGTTAACGAAACTTAATCGGCGTCACTTCATCGCTGCCGGCACGGCAGCCGCCGCGATGCCGTTCATCTCGCGCAGCGCTTCGGCGCAAGCAGCCGCGTGGCCGTCGCGGAGTATCCGCATGGTCTGCAGCTACCCGGCGGGCGGGCAGACCGACCTGCTCGCGCGTGCGTTCGGCGAATTCATCTCCAAGCAGGTGGGACAGACCGTCGTCAACGAGAACAAGGCGGGCGCCTCGGGCTCGATCGGCGCGGCGGACGTCGCGCGCGCGGCGCCGGACGGCCACACCATCCTGTGCTCGATCTCCACCACCTATGTGATGAACCGGGTGATGATGAAGAACCCCGGCTACGACATGGACAAGGACCTGACGCTCGTCAGCGTCATTCCGGGTGCCGGGCTGCTGCTGATCGCGACGCCTGCGTCCGGCGTCAAGACGCTGGAAGATTTCGTCGCGTTCGCGCGCAAGAAGGGCCAGGTGAACTTCGGGACCTATAGCGCCGGCTCGGCCCCGCACATGACGATCAACGAACTCAACAAGCAGTACGGTCTCAGCATCGAACCGATCCATTACCGCGGCGAGGCGCCGATGTGGACGGGACTGATGGACGGCACGCTCGATGTCGCGATGGGCAGCTTCACGGCCGCTCAACCCGTCGTGCAAAGCAACAAGGGCACCGTGTTCGCCGTGCATTCGAAAAAGGTCCCCTCGATTCCGGACGTCAAGACCCTGCCTGAACAGGGCGCGACAGCGAAGTTCTTCACCATCAGCGGCTTCTCGGGCTGGGCGTTGCCGAAGGCGACGCCGCAGCCGATCGTCGACCGGTTGGCGGAACTGATCGTGGCAGCCAACAGCGATCCGAAGGTGAAGGAAGTTCTCAACACTTTCGCGCTTGAGCCGGCGATCGGCTTCAAGGAAAGCAATGCCTTGTATCAGCGCGAATTGCCGACCTGGATCGAGAGCGGGAAGGCGCTCGGCCTGGAGCCGGTCTAGGTCGGCGCGTTCGGCATCGCGCAGGAGCACTTCACGACGTTCGCGCAGTTCATCGACGCGGGCTGTGCGGACGTCGTCTGCACAGCTCCGGCTCCATCGATTACGCCCTAGCCATTCCCGCCGTTGTTCAATAGAACGGCGCGCGGCGCTGGGGTCTTGATGGTTCGAGAGGTTGCATGAATTCGTTCGCGCGCATGATTCAGGCCGGCGCTGGCTCGCTGTTGCTGATGGCCACCGTCCTGCCCTCCAGCCTGGCTTTCGCCAATGATGGATTTCCGTTCGGCGCCGAAATGACGCTCGACGTAGACCGCCAGCCCGGCTCGAAGCGGATTCCGAACCTGGAGATCGGTGACAGGGGCGAGGTGATCCTCGAACTCTGGTGCAAGGGCGGCACGGGCCAGTTTTCGGTGGCGGGCAACACCGTGATCTTCGTTCCCGGTGCTATGGAGAACCGGCCCTGTTTGCCGGATCGCGCGCAGCAGGACGACGAACTGATCGCGGCGCTGGCGGCGACTGGAACGTGGAAACGCCAAGGCGATTTCGTGTCGTTCGTCGGCGCGAAGACGCTGAGGTTTCGCATCAATACCAACTAAAGCGCGTCAACAGGGAGGCAACATGATTATCGACCACGGAAGGCTGCGTGCGTTCGCAAACCGCATCGTCGCGGCAGGCGGCAGTTCGCCTGATGAGGCAGCGTTCGTTGCCGACCATCTGGTCGAGGCTAACCTGCGCGGGCATGACAGCCACGGCGTCGGAATGCTCGTCGCCTATGTGCGCGACTTCGAGGCCGGCACGCTGAAGGTCAACCAGAAGCCGGAGATCGTCTCGGACACGGGCACGATCTCGGTGTGGGACGCGCGGGCCGGCTACGGCCAGGTGATCGCGCATCAGGCGGTCGAATGGGCGATCAAGGCCGCGAAGCAACATGGCGTCGCGGTGAACGGCTTGCGCAATGCGCACCACATCGGCCGCGTCGGCACCTATGGCGAGGTTGCGGCACGCGAAGGGATGGTCGCGCTGCACTTCGTCAACGTCGCGTCAGGCGCACCCGGGGTGGCGCCCTTTCGCGGACGCGAGGGACGCTTCCTGACCAACCCGGTTTGCATCGCCATCCCCGGCACGTCGAGCAACGAGCCGATCCTGCTGGACTTTGCGACGAGCCGGGTTGCCCTGGGCAAGGTGAGGGTTGCGCACAACGCCGGCAAGCCGATGCTCGATGGCGCATTGCTCGATCACGCCGGGCAGCCCACGACCGATCCGTCGGTCATGTACACGGAGCCGCGCGGCGTGGTGCTGCCGTTCGGCGAGCACAAGGGCTCCGGGCTGGCACTGGTCTGCGAACTGCTGGCAGGCGCCATCGTCGGCTCGCCAAGCGTGACGACGAACACGCCGCCCGAGCGCGGTATCATCAACGGCATGCTGAGCATCGTCATCGATCCCGCGCGGCTTTCCGCGCGCGACAGCATGATGAACGAGATCGATGCCATGATTGCTTGGGTGAAGTCGGCGAAGCCTGCCGATCCGGAACTGCCCGTGCTGGTGGCCGGCGAGCCCGAACGCATCGCGCGAGCAGAGCGGCTCGCCAACGGCATCTATATCGACAATGAAACCTGGAGCCAGTTGTCGGCGATCGCCGAACGCTATCAGATCGCGCTCGATCGCTGAGATCCGGGGTCGCTTGGCTACTGCGTCGCGATCAAGCCATGCGCGGTGGCGACGATCCAGCGGTTGCCCCAGCGCACGATGGAGTCAATCCGCCCGATCCCGGCAACCGTGTCGCCGCGCGCGGCCATCTTGATTCCGTCGGGGCCTTCGAGCACGGCGGTTCCGTCGCGAACCTCGACGACACTCCAGCCGGGAATGGTTGTCGGTTTCGTTTCCGGCGCGGGCGCAAGCGATGGCCTTGCCGCCATCGCTACGGGATTAGCATTGGCCTGCGCGGCGAACACCGCGCTCGCCGCCATCGCGGAGGGCTTCGGAATACTGCCGACCGTGGCGGGCGCCGCGTTTCGCAGGTCTGACGTCGATGCAGTCTTGCGCGCGCCTTCCGTCTTGCCGCCCGGTTTTGCCGCGGCGATGGAAGGTGAGGGCGCGTCCTGCTGCGCGATCTGATCGACGCCGATCAGGTCTGCAACCTCGGGCCAATGCAGCGCGCCAGCCCATCCCAGTGCAAAACTAGCCGCCAGCGCCATCGTGGCGAGCAGGAAAGGCCGGGCGCGCGCGCCGTATGGCTCGCGCAGCACCAGCACGTCATCGCGATTGCGGCTCAGGATATCCGACAGGCCAGCCGGGCGCCTCGGCAACGACCAGGTGTGATCAGTGAAAATCGGCTCGCGGTCTTGCATGGCGTGACCCACGGTTTGGTTAGCCGATGATGTTCCCGGAAGCTGAATCGAGTCTTAACAATCAGGCGCACGTCGCCGCAGCGAATACGAAAAAGCGTCGTGGCCGGCGCAAGCGGGGCTGTCCGTCCATGACAGCTTTGGTCGGATGATTGCCTGCCCGAGTCGCTATTTCCACACCGACCTGTCGGCGTCCCAGCGCTGACCCTTGAACTCTTTCGCCAGCGCCTCGACTGAACTGTTGTCGTCCGCTGGTTCGCCGCCTTCCTCCTCGCCGGTGGACTCCTCCGACAGGTTCAGCTTCGGACCCGTGCCTTCATCCGCGGTGGAGACCAGGGGGCTCGAGATCCACAGCATCAGGCGGTCCGATGCGCCCGGTCTGTCCGGCGACACCAGTGCGGTGATCTCGACAGTCTCGGTGAGGGCGAGTGCGGGATAGATCTGGCTCGGCCGCTTGAAGGTAAGGTGCAGCTTTCCGGTGTTGGCGTCCCACTCGGCGCCGGCTGGCTTGGCAGCAAGTGTTTTCGCAAGCACGCCTGATATCGCCGACGCGATCTTGTCCCTGTTGATCCTGTCGCCGTCGCGCCATTCGGCTGCGGCAAAGCGGATGGTACGGTCCATCTCGACGCTGCCGCTGGTCCAGCCCGCGGCGAGCACGCCGGGGATCGACCTGGCCTTGGCGATCAGCGCGGCCGCACGTTCCGGATCGATCGTCAAGTTGATGGTCTGTTCGCCGGCGCGCAGGGCATCGCACGTGATCGCAAGGCTGTTGAGTTCCACCTCGACCGCTTCGCCCTTCAGACTCCTGAGAAATTCCAGGGAGGCATCGAGCTTGACGCGCACCGCGATCGTTTCCGGCGATACTTCGGTGAAATCCTTCGGGGCTGGCGTGATGCCGTCGTCGCTGGCCTGGTTCTCCAGGAATTCCTTTTCGCTGAGATCGGAATTGTCCGTCGACGCCACCTCAGTCACGGCCTGGCCGATGCTGATCTGGCCGCGGAACTCGAAGCTGTCGCCGGTCGGCTTGCGCAGCAGTTTGACGGTGACCGGCTGCTTGTCGCCGATGCTCTGCGTGGTGCCGGTCAGGTTCTGGCCGCTGACAGTGAGGTTGGCGACGAAGCGGTCCTTGCGGTCGGAGCCCTTCTCGGCGGGAAAGCAGACGTCGAGCACGGCGGCCATGACGTTCTTGCCCTGGCGGGTTTCCTTCAGCACGACATCGGCATTGCCGTCCATCAAGCCGTCGATCGAGGTGAAGTACCTGATCTCGTTCGCACCCGGCGCAGCCTTGGGCTGCGGTTTCGGCTGGGCGAAGGCGAGATCCGCAGAGACCGTCATCAGACCGAGCAGGCAGAGCAGGAGCGTGCGCATGTGGAAATCCCGGAATGGTGAAATCGGTGACGTCGTAGCAGCAAACCCCGATGTCTTCAGCCAAAAAGAAGGCCGCCCGGAGGCGGCCTTCGATCTGTCGGTGAGAGCAGGGTGGGTCTCAGAAGCCCATACCGCCCATTCCACCCATTCCGCCGCCACCGCCGGGCATCGGGGTTGCCGGCTCCTTTGGCAGTTCGGCGACCATGGCTTCCGTGGTCACCAAGAGGCCGGCGACGGAAGCGGCGTCCTGCAGCGCGGTACGCACCACCTTGGCGGGGTCGATGATGCCCTTGTCGACCATGTCGACATATTCCTCGGTCTGGGCGTCGAAGCCGAAGGTCTCGGACTTGTTTTCGAGGATCTTGCCGACCACGATCGAGCCTTCGACACCGGCGTTCTCCGAGATCTGGCGAACCGGGGCTTCCAGCGCCTTCAGCACGATATTGATACCGGCCTGGACGTCGGAATTGTCGTTGTGGATGCGGCCGACGGCCTTCTTGGCGCGCAACAGCGCCACGCCGCCGCCCGGCACGATGCCTTCCTGGACCGCCGCACGGGTCGCGTTG
>PNLC01000092.1 GCA_013822885.1 Bradyrhizobium sp. | reverse complement strand
GTGGCCAGCGCGCGCGACTTGCACAGCATGGTCTGCAGGCCGGCGTCGCAGGCCAGCGCCACGGTCGAGAACTCGACGGCGAGGTAGCGCAGATAGAGCGCGTAGCCGACGGTCACGAAGCCGACCACCAGCAGAAACTGGACCTGATAGGGCGTCAGCCGGAACGGAGTTTTCTTCATCGGACCTGTATGATCGGGAATGGGCGCTGGGACAAGTATCGGTGCAGGGGATAGCGTCGCGGCTGGTATCAAGAGAATCCCGCAACGTATTGCGCTGTAATGGATTATTGCGCATTCCGTCGGTTGAAGAAAGACGTGAGCGCCGACGAGTTTTCCGGCTTGCTCGGCTCCTCCACGACGACGGGAGCAGCAGGAGGCGCCGCGGCGCGCTTGGGCTGGGCGCGCCGCTGCGGCGATGGCGATGGCTTGCTGGCGGAGGCGGCCGGCGGTTGATCCTCGGGCGCAAGCGACAGCCGTTGGCCGTCGAAGATCGTGGTCTCGCAGTGCCGCTTGTTTTCGGTCAGGACCGCGCAGATTTTTGCGGCTGCGCCGGCGTCGTTCAGCGGACCGGCCACCAGCCGGAGCTGCATGCCAAGCCCGTTGCTGCCTTCCTTCACGACGATGATCGGGCGCAGCGCCGACAACGGCGCGTTCGATCTGGATTTCAGGAGCCCGCGCCACAGCGCGCGCAGGCCGTTCACCGAATTGGCGGTGCCGACGTCGACGCCGAACTCGGTCCGCCGCAGCGCAATCTTCGGCACGTCGGTTTCCTCGTCATCGTCCGATGGCGCCGCTGCCACCACCTCCGGGATCGGGCTCGCGACGATCCCGTTCAGGGATCTCGGCTCGGTCAGTCTTGCAGCGGCAGCGTCGGGCGGGGCCATGATCGATCGCGTGGCCATCAGTGGCGTCGCGGGCGACGGCTTGGCGCCATCGGGCTTCGCGATGTCGGCCTTTCCGCTATCCGATTTGGCAATTTCGGTTTTGGGGATTTCAGACTTGGTACTTTCGATCTTGACGAGTTCGGCCTTGGCGCCTTCACCCTTGGCGGCGTCCCATTTCGCCATGTCGGCTTTCGTAGCGTCTGCTTTCGTAGCGTCGGTCTTCACGGCATCCCTGGCCACGGACGAAACCGTCGGGCCTGGTTCCACGGCGCTGGCTGCCGGCTTGTCGAAGACGGGGCCGGTATGGGTGGTGCCGACGGGCGCGACGGCCGGGACAGGCGGGCCTTGAGCGGCCAGCAGCTCGTTCGTGGCGGCTGGTGAAGCGCGTGCGGGACCCTGACGCGCGATGGCGCCGGTAACGGACTCCAGCCCCTGTTCCAGGCCGGTGACGCGGGCATACAGCCGGTCGCGGTCACTATTCAGGGTATCGATCGCGGCGGCGAGGCGCCGCGCCTCGTTGTGGGTTTCCCTTGTAACCGATTGGAACTGCTGCGCCTGCCGGGTCAAATCGACGGCGGCCATCTGATCGCGCTTCAAGCCGAGCGACGACTGGTTGGCCATCACGGCCAGGACCACCGCGCCGGTCGCAGCAAAGCCCCACGACCCGATCCGCCATAGCGCACGGCGATCGAGTCCCTCCTCGTCGGCCAGGAAGCCGCCGAGCAGGCCGCCGGAATCATCCGGCTCGAAGCCACTCCCATGGTCTGAATTCCTGGCCAAAACGCCCCCGGCCCTCCTTCAGGCCCGCCGAATCACAGGGCAAACATTAACAGGAAAAGCGCGCCCAACTCTGGTCTGGAGCCTGACGAGGCGGCGAATCGGTTTCATCTCCGGGGGAAAACAATTAAAGACGGCCGGCGCCATCCGCCTTGTCGTTCCAAAGGAGCCGAATGACCGCCCGATCCAGCCTGACTGTCGTGCTTGCGGCCGGCGAGGGTACCCGCATGCGCTCTTCGCTGCCGAAGGTTCTGCATCCCGTCGCCGGTCAGCCGCTGCTGACGCATGTGCTGCAGGCCGCGCCGCACGAAGAAGGCGCCGCACTCGCGGTCGTGGTCGGGCCGGACCACGAGGCCGTCGCGTCCGAGGTCAAGCGGGTGCGGCCGGATGCGACAACGTTCATCCAGGCCGAGCGGCTCGGCACCGCGCATGCCGTGCTGGCGGCGCGCGAGGCGATCGCGCGCGGCGCCGACGACCTGCTGGTGGCGTTCGGCGATACGCCGCTGATTTCCGCCAAGACCTTTGCGCGGCTGCGCGCGCCGCTGGAAAAGGGCGCAGCACTCGCGGTGCTCGGCTTCCGCGCCGCCGATCCTACCGGCTACGGCCGGCTGCTGCTCAAAGGCGATCGTCTGGTCGCGATCCGCGAACACGCCGACGCGACGCCCGAGGAGCGCAGGGTCACACTGTGCAACGCCGGCGTGATGGCATTCGAAGGTCACCGGGCGCTGGAAATTCTCGACCGGATCGGAAACGCCAACAGCAAGAACGAATATTATCTGGTCGATGCGGTTGCCATCGTCAGGGAAATGGGATTGGAGGCCGTCGTGATCGAGACCAGCGAGGACGAAGTGCGCGGAATCAACACCAAGGCGCAACTCGCCGAAGCCGAAGCGGTGATGCAGGCGCGGCTGCGCAGGGCCGCGCTCGAAGCCGGCGTGACGATGACTGCGCCGGAGACGGTGTATCTCGCCGCCGACACCAGGTTCGGCAAGGACGTCACGATCGAGCCGTTCGTGGTGATCGGCCCGGGGGTCACCATCGACGACGGCGCGGTGATCCATTCGTTCTCGCACATCGTGCAGGCCTCGATCGGCAAGAAGTCTTCCGTCGGCCCCTATGCGCGCCTGCGTCCCGGCACCTCGCTCGGCGACGGCGCGCGGATCGGCAACTTCGTCGAGACCAAGGCCGCGATCCTGGAAGCCGGCGTCAAGATCAATCATCTGTCGTACGTCGGCGATGCCCATGTCGGCGCCAATGCCAACCTCGGCGCCGGCACCATCACCTGCAATTACGACGGCTTCTCCAAGCACAAGACGCTGATCGGCGAGGGCGCCTTCGTCGGCACCAACTCCTCGCTGGTGGCTCCGGTGAAAATCGGCAAGGGCGCCTATATCGGTTCGGGCTCGGTGATCACCAAGGACGTTCCCGACGACGCGCTGGCGGTGGAGCGCAGTCAGCAGACCACCCGAGAGGGCGGGGCCAAGCGGTATCGCGAGATGAAGACGAAGGCGAAAGCACCGAAGGAATAGCGACGCCGTTGTCGAGGTTTCACTTTCGGATAACCCTTAAGGCCCACGCCACCGGACCTTCCGGTATCCCTTGCCGGACAGCATTCCAGAGCTGGCCCCCGATGCAAAAATAATCGGGATTTGGGACGCTCGGCACATCGCCGGGATTCTCGGCCTAAAGGACTTCTACCTAGTGGTTTATACTGGCGCCAGATAGCGCGATTAGCCTGAAGTTTCTAGATTTCTGTACTTGTCGATAATTTGTCCGGATGCGCTTTAGCGCGAGCGGATTCGCTCGGCCATGGAGAAGCGGCATGCTTCATCAGGATTCGTTGGTCAATCAGAACCGTCGAGGTGTCTCCGGCGGATTGAGACGAACAGGCGAGCTGGATTCGGAGCTGTTTGCCCTGCAGGAGCAGCTTCATCGGCGCATTGCGTCCGAACTCCACGACTCGACGTGCCAGCATCTGGTGGCGGCGAGCCTCGGCCTGATGCAGATAAGGAACGCCTTGAGCGATCCGCCGACGATCGAGCGGCATTGCCAGCAGCTCGACGTCTCGATCAATTGCGCCCTGAAGGAATTGCGATCCGTCGCATACCTGCTGCTCCCGCAGGACCTTTGCGAGGGAGGACTCAAAGCTGCCATCGAGCAGTATGCGGCAGGATTTTCCGCGCGAACGTCGCTGGTCGTCGACGTTTCCGTCTCGCCTGAGGTCGATACGCTGCCCTATGAGCAGCAGCGGTCGCTGATGAGAGTTGCCCAGGAAGCTCTGACCAATGTCCACCGTCATGCAAATGCAACCAGGGTCGACATAACGCTTCAAGTGAGGGACGCCGATTTCGAGCTCGAAATCCGGGACGACGGGCAGGGAATGGAAGCTGCCGACAGCGCCCGTCGCTTTCCGTCACCGGCCCTTGGCGCGGGCCTCCGCATCATGCAGGCGAGGCTGCGTGAAATGGGTGGGCGGTTCGAGATATTTTCTTCGCTGAATGGGGCGCGCCGAGAGACCGTTCTGCTCGCGACCTTTCCATCTCGGCCCACCGCGGCGGCTAGCTCGAGAACAGCCGGCAGGCGGCGGACCAGCAGCGCGCCGGGCGCACCGGTTGCGATAGCCAAATAAGAACGCCGACGCCCGGTATCAGATCTGAGGCCGCGTGTTTCACCCGATCCGGACGACAACGGAGCCCTTGTAGATCATGAAGCGTATTCTGATAGCTGACGACCATGATGCCGTGCGGGCCGGATTGCGTGCCATTCTGGAACAGCACATGGGCTGGGAAATCGTGGCCGAGGCCCGCAATGGAAGCGAAGCCGTGTCGGCTGCCGTCGAGACGCGGCCCGACGTTGCCATCGTCGATTACTCGATGCCGTTGATGTCCGGTGTGGAAGTGGCGCGCGGCATCAAGGGGCATCAGCTGCCGACCGAGATTCTGATCTTTACCGTGCACGATTCGAATGCCGTTGCTTGGCAGGCGTTCCAGGCGGGCGCGCGTGCCTTCCTGCTGAAATCCGACGCGAGCAAGATGCTTCTGGCCGCCGTGGAGTCGTTGATCCTTCACAAGCCGTTCTATGCGGGTTCGTTTTCCGGCGAATTGAGGAACGCGGCGACGGGGAAGGGCGATTTGAACGAGGTGCTTTCGCCCCGAGAGAAGACCATCGTCAAACTGGTTGCGGAAGGGCACAGCAACAAGGGCGTCAGCGCGATCCTCAATCTCAGCATAAAGACGACGGAGACCCATCGGGCGGCCGCCATGCGCAAGCTCAACATAAATTCGACGGCGGGCCTGGTTCGATACGCTGTTCGCAGCAAGCTTGTGGAGGCGTGAAGCAGCAACGCGTTTGCCGGCACGGGCCGGCACGGGTTGGGAGTTGACCCCGTGGGATGATTGGCTGGAGAAGCCGATGAAGCAGATCCTGATTGCGGACGACCATGAAGTTGTGCGGACCGGGCTTCGCGCGATTATCGAAACGCGCGCCGACTGGATCGTCGGCGGAGAAGCGGCCGATGGCAGGCAGGCCCTCGAACTGGTGTCGAAGCTGAAACCGGATGTCGCCATCGTCGATTACTCGATGCCCGTCATGAACGGCCTGGAGGTCTGTCGCCGGATCAAGGCGGACGGCCTGCATACCGGCGTTCTCATCCTCACCATGTTCGAGAACCAGGAAGTTCTGACGGATGCGCTGTTGGCCGGCGCGCGGGGATTCCTGCTGAAATCGGATGCCAGGCATCATCTCGTCGCGGCGGTCGAGTCGCTGCTCGACCGCCAGCCTTATTTTACCAGCGCCGCGCTGGAGGAATTGCTTCGCAATTATCTGTCCCTCAGAAAGGACAGATCCGGCACGGTACTCACGGCGCGGGAGCAGCACGTCGTTCAACTGATTGCGGAAGGTCACACCAACAAGTCCACAGGTGCGGTCCTGAATCTGAGCGTGAAGACCGTCGAAACCCATCGCGCATCGGCCATGCGCAAGCTCAATGTTTCATCGGCCGCCGAATTGGTGCGATATGCCATTCGAGCAGAATTGACAGTGCTTTGAAGATTTGTCTGCCCAGCCAATTCGCAAACGACGTCCAGTCCTGATCTTGCACCCCGCAATCCGAGGAGTCCTCACATGCCCCGACTTTCAACCTTGTCCGTTCTCCTGGTGCTGGGATTTGCCCTGCCGGTAACGGATGTCATGGCCCAGACCGCCGCCGGCCGCGGCGCGGTGGGCGGTGCCATCGTCGGCGGCGCGATCGGAGGCCGGCGTGGTGCGGCAGTGGGCGCTGCCACCGGTGCTGTTGTAGGGGCCCATCGTCCCAGGCATTGGCATGGTCATTATTACTGGCGGGACGGTCGTTGCTGGGTGCGGTCCGGCGGGAGATCGCACAAGGTATCTTCGCGATACTGCCGGTAAATCGCGCGAAGCGGTGGCTGCGGCGTCGACAGGCAACTCGTTC
Source organism: Bradyrhizobium sp. (assembly GCA_013822885.1). GTDB lineage: Bacteria > Pseudomonadota > Alphaproteobacteria > Rhizobiales > Xanthobacteraceae > Bradyrhizobium. The sequence continues at coordinate 5,154 of PNLC01000092.1, read as the reverse complement.
GGGTCGCACGTCTTGACCGTTGAGTGTTGACTGTTGAGTCTCGGACTGTTGAGTCTGAGACTGTTAAGTCACGGACTCGTGAGTCCCGGCTCTTTGGACTTTGTCTCAAGTCTTGGGCTTGCCAAATCCGGGACCAGGGAGTTGGATCGGACTCCCGGTGCAAAGCCGTTTGTTTGTGAATCGATTTTATGGACGCCGTACGTTTCTCCACACGGGAATTGCCCCGGTCGCGTCAGCTCGAGGCCTGGCGGGATTGGTACGCAGGTAGTTTCGAGGTCGGCCCGCTTGACGCCTCCGATCGCGGTTTTGCCGGGGACAGTGAGGTGTGGAAGCTCGATGGCATGGCCCTGGTCAGCGTGTCGGCTCCGCCGCTGCGTGCCATGAGAACGAAGTCGTTGATCAGGCGGGATCCGACCGACCACTGGGTGATCACGATTGGCAAGCGTGCCGCAACCGGCCTGATGCTGGAAAGGGATCAGACCTCGGTACCGGCCGGGGTGCCGTTCGTTCTGTCACTGGGCGAGTTTTCGGCCAACCAGCGCGATCTCGACGACAGGCTTCAGCTCAACATCGTGCGCGACAAGTTCGGCGCACTTGCGCCGGCACTCGACGCCGCACGGGGCCGAATCGTAAATACCCCGCTTGGCGGCATGCTCGCGGAATACATCAGGCTGCTGGAGCGCCAGTTGCCGGGCCTGACAGACGAAGCCGCGAAAGGGCTTCCACAGGCGATTGCCGCGATGGTCGCTGCATGCATTGCCCCGTCGGTGGACCGCGTGACGTCGGCCCACGAGCAGATCAGCGCCACGCTCAAGGAGAAGGCACGACGCTGTATCCAGCGCAATTTGCGCTCCCCTCATCTGGGCGCGAACATGCTGTGCCGTGAACTGGGAATGTCACGATCGAGCCTCTACCGCCTGCTGGAGGCGGAGGGTGGCGTTGAAAGATACATTCAGTACCACCGCATGGCGGAGAGCTTTGCGCAACTGAGCGATCCCTTCAACACGCAGCCGATTGTCGTCATCGCCGATGAATTGGGGATGCTGGACCCGTCGTCCTTCAGCCGTGCATTCCGGAGGCAGTTCGGCATCAGCCCGATCGACGTGCGCGAGGCCGCACGCGCCGGCCTCGCTCCCCCGCTCGCGCCGGCACGCCGGGATGCATGGGGTGGCGTCGGCGAACTACTGGCCCGGCTCTAGGAGACACAGACGACATGGTGGGCGACACGAACGTTCGGGCCGGCCAGTGCCATTGCGGCGCGGTGCGTTTCGAGGCGACGCTCAGCGACGGCTTCCATTCGATCCGCCGCTGCACCTGCTCTTACTGCCGGATGCGAGGCGCCGTCGTCGTCATGGCGGAAATGGGTGGCATCAAGTTGCTGCACGGCGAGGATGCGTTGACAACCTACCGCTTCCATACCGGATCGGCGCAGCACTTCTTCTGCTCGCGCTGCGGAATTTACACGCATCATCAACGCCGATCCGACCAGAATTCATATGCGGTGAACGTGGCTTGCCTGGACGGGGTGAGCCCATTCGATTTCCCTGAAGTGCCCGTGACGGATGGCGTCAATCACACGAACGACACCGGCAGGCCGATACGTCGAGCAGGCACGCTTCGATTTATCCCGGCCGACTAGCGATCGCTGCGGGCCGGTGAGCGCTCGACGATGCTTCGCCTGGAAGCCAACGGTGACCGTGCAGTCCAGCACTGTCACCGCAATCCGTCCACTAGCGCTGCCGGTTAACGCCCCGCGTGCTGGCGCGGCGGGCGATGAATTCTTTCATCAACGGCAGAAAAAACGCCTTGCTGAAATGGCCGAGTTGCGGGTCCGGCTCAAGGTAAAACGACTGGCCGATGACGTCCTGATTGTATTCGTCAAGGATGATCCAGAGGCGCAGCGAAGCGTCGAGACCGGCACGACGCTTTTCCATCTCGGGAATTTCGACGGCAAAGCGATCGGACGATGGCGGCTGGCTGGTGATCGGAAACAGCACCAGCAAGTCCTCGCCTTTCGGCCTGGCAATCCGCACGCCCACAGCCACCGGGCGAGGCTTGCGGCCTTCGGTCTCCCCGCGCTCGGCTTCGCGCACCCACAAATAGGGAAACCGGATCACGCATCCGGTACGAAGCTCGTCCCGGCTCACGTCTCGTCGCTCTCCCGCTCATAGGCACCGACGGCCCGCTTGACGTCCTCGAACAAATCGTCAGGCATCGTCTCGAGCCGGCCGGCCTTCCGGGTATCGGCTCTGGCCGTAAGCTTGCGGTAGTCTTCGATGCTGAGCAGCACCAGGCGCGGCTTGTTCCGCTGGGTAATGGTGACGGGCCGGCGCAGCGCTTCGGCGATGATGTCTCCCGATTTCCTGGAAAGATCACTGGTGGAATATTGGGTCATCGACGGCCTCCATCATTGCTGTAATATACATAAATGCTGTATATCCTGCAAGGTTTTTTCGCTTGGTGGCTGTCACAGGGATCTTTGGAACCGCAGACTTCGCCTGAAGCCGCGAGCGGTTCCTGCCATCTGGCGCAGGCTAATCGAAATTACACTGACAGTGCACTTAATCGATCGATCCAAGCGCGGCGGTGTGCTGACACGATATGGAGCGCAACACGTTGCGCTGCTGCGGGATCGTCCTGCGCGAGGTAAGCCCGCAACGCCGGGAGGTCGGCAATCGCCTCTGGCGACCAGATTGGGTTCATGACCTCTTGGGCGCCGGTTTCTCGTTCGCGCTTCGCCGGGAAGTGACCCAATCCTTAACCTGGTCATGCGCAATCCCTTCGCCGCGATCGAGCGAGGCGATGGCGCGCCTGATGCCGGCCACCTGCCATTCATTGAATTCGAGATATTCGCTGATGGCCTCGGCAGCGAGAAAGGAGCGACTGCGACCCGTACTCTTGGCCAATCGCTCCAGCCGTTTCTTCACGTCCGTATCGACGCGCACCGTAAAGGTTGTCGACTTCATGAGGGACCTCTGTGAGTGATTGTGTACAATATGATACCGACGTCAGAGATGCACAATCGAGACCTCATGGGCTTCCTGCGGCAAACTGGAGATTACGGTGACAGAACTGGACTGCACCCCTTAAGTGAGCCACGATAATTCCCGTGACAGGCTCATTTGGAGCATGACCTGTGGCAGGACGATCGACGAGTCGACAAGTCAACCGGCGCAAGGCACTTGCGGCGGCGATCGGCGGCGGCCTGGCGCTGTCCAGTCTGGCTCGGTCCGCCGGCGCCGTGTCTGGCGTGCGCATACTCGCTTCGCCTGAAAAGCTTCGTTCAGCCTATGACTACGTCATTGTCGGTGCGGGATCGGCCGGTTGCGTTCTGGCGCATCGGCTTGGTCTGGCTGGACGACGGGTACTCGTTGTCGAGGCAGGCGGCCAAGCGAAGCTGGCTGATATCACAGACCCGCCAGAATGGCCCAAGCTCCAGGGCAGCCAGTTTGACTGGCGCTATTTGACAATCCCGCAACCGGGACTGGGAGGTCGTATCATTCGCTGTCCGCGCGGGAAGGTCGTGGGTGGCTCGAGCACCATCAATGCGCTCGCCTATCAGCGTGGCCATCCGGCCGCTTATGATCGCTGGCCCGAGGGGTGGCGCGCCGCGGACCTGCTACCATATTTCAGGCGCGCTGAGACTTTTTCCGGCGGCGCCAGCGCATGGCGGGGCGGCAACGGTCCTCTGCACGTTCTGTCGCTCGCAGACGTCACGGATCGCACTCCTGTGGCATCCGCCTTCGTCAAGGCGTCGCAAGACCTCGGATTCTCGATGACTTCAGACATCGGAGGGGAGGTCACGACAGGCGTCGGCTGGAATCAACTCAGTATCAAAAGAGGGGGTCGCGACGATGCCGCGACAGCATATCTCGACAGTCTCGAGAACGTGGCCGTGGATCTGCTGGTGAACACGGAAGTGCTCGGTCTTGCGATCGAAGGCGGACGGTGCATCGGCCTGCGGCTTTTCGAACGAATCGTGCGGGCGGACGGCGAACTCCTGCTTTGCGCCGGCGCAATCGATTCGCCACGCCTCCTGATGCTGTCCGGAATAGGCCCTGCCGACCAGCTCCGATCTCTCGGTATTCCCGTGGTCCGGGATCTGCCGGATGTCGGCTGCCATCTTGAAGACCATCTGCTGGTCGCGGGCGTGGCCTACGCGGCACGGCGCGACGTGCCGCGCTCGCACTATCAACATGCCGATGCTCTTCTCTACGTGCCGCACCGTGACCCGAAGGAAAGTCCCGAACACCTTGTGATGTGTCTTTCCTTGCCGTTCGTCCTGCCGACCGTCGGCCCGTTGCCTTCACCGGCTTACGTTCTTGTGCCTTGCCTGATGCGACCCCGGAGCCGCGGGAGCGTGAAACTTGCCTCTGGCAATCCTCGGGTCCCGGCTCTGATCGATCCGAACTACCTCTCCGAGCCGGCCGATCTTGACCTTCTTGTCGAGGGCGTTTCTCTCGCGCGTGAAATCGGGGCCAGTGCTGCCTTTGCCGACTGGCGCATGCGGGAAGTTCATCCGGGGCCCGATGGAAAAACCGCGACCGACATACGCAAGTTCATTCTTCGTGCGGCGGATTCGTTCCATCACCCTGTCGGCACCTGCCGCATGGGCGCCGTCGTCGATAATGCCTTGCGTGTAAAAGGCGTCTCGAACCTGCGCGTCATCGACGCGTCAGTATTCCCTGGAATCCCGCAGGCAATGACCAACGCCGCCACAATTGCGCTAGCCGAGAAGGCGAGCGATCTGGTGCTCGCAGGGTAAATGACCAAACAACGCACCGCCGAAGCTCGCGGAAGCATGTCACCAATGAAACGCTGTCTCGCTCCTTTCGCAATCGCCACCAGCCTGTTCGCACCAGTTGCGCACGCCAACGACGCCTTGGAAGCCAAGGTGCGGGCCTACGTTCCGGTCGTCTCCCTCGCCAAAGTATGTGACATCAGGATCAATGACGCCACCTCGGGTGAGCACCGCGCCATGCTCGAGGCTGTGAAATCCGACCCGAACGCCAACAAACTCGCCTACCGCGTGCATTACGAAACGCAGACGGCCTACATCAAGGCCCGCGACGGAGGTCAACGGGTCGCCTTCTGCAAGGACTTCATCGCAGCCAACAGCCAATACGCCAAGGCGCGCTTCACCGCCGTGGTCGA
>PNLC01000091.1 GCA_013822885.1 Bradyrhizobium sp. | reverse complement strand
GGATGATGGCTTCCGCGTCGCGCATGATGCGCGACACCAGTTCGGCGCAGGTCGGAATGTCGTGGATCAGGCCCTGGACCTGGCCGGCCGACCAGATGCCTTCGTCGGCATCGCCGGTCGCATAGACCATCTTGCCGCGGGCGCCGGCGACGAGTTCGCGAACGTCCTCGAATTTTGCGCCTTCCTTCTCCATCGCGACCACTTTGGTCGAGATCGTGTTCTTGGCGACGCGCGAGGTGTTGCGCATGGTGCGGAAGATCAGTTCGGTCTCGCGCTCGTCATTGGCGACGATGCGTTCCTTGACGAGTTGATGGATCGGGCTCTCCTTGGTGCACATGAAGCGCGTGCCCATGTTGATGCCCTCGGCGCCAAGCGCCAGCGCTGCGACCAGGCCGCGGCCGTCGCCGAAGCCGCCCGAGGCGATCATCGGGATCTTGATCTTGTCGGCCGCGGCCGGGATCAGGATCAGGCCGGGCGTGTCGTCCTCGCCGGGATGGCCGGCGCATTCGAAGCCGTCGATCGAGAGCGCGTCGACGCCCATCCGCTCCGCCGACAGCCCGTGACGGACGCTGGTGCATTTGTGGATGATCTTGATGCCGTGCTTCTTGAACTCGGTGACATGCTCCTGGGGCTTGTTGCCCGCGGTCTCCACGATCTTGATGCCGGCCTCGATGATGGCCTGGCGGTATTCCGCGTAAGGCGGCGGCTTGATCGCAGGGAGAATAGTGAGATTGACGCCGAACGGCTTGTCGGTCATGTCGCGGCAGCGCGCGATTTCCTTGGTAAGATCTTCCGGCGTCGGCTGCGTCAGCGCGGTGATCAGCCCGAGCGCGCCGGCATTGGCAACGGCGGCGACGAGTTCGGCGCGTCCGACCCACTGCATTCCGCCCTGGACGATCGGGTGCTCAACGCCAACGAGTTCGGTGAATCGCGTCTTCATGTCTGCCCTCTGTTTCCTCGGCGGCGGGACGCCGCGCACGTCTTTTGTGAGATTTCGAGGGGCAGGATGCCGTCAGCCTCCGCAAAAGTCTACCGGGCAGGGCAGGGATTAGGGCAACGCCATCATGCAAAAGCGGGGCGCTTGTTTCCGCGGGATGGACTATTCCGCGTGGCATCGCGCCGTTTGCGATAGCTGCAGTCGTTCGGAGCTCTTGCTTGCCCGATCCAGATTAGACAAAGCCCTCACGGTAAACTGAGACACGCCGCACGCAGTTGTGCTATTCTGATAGGACAGGTTCTGCGTATTTGCGGTCCAGGCGCATGCCCGAGGATCCAATCAGGAAATGCCCCTCTACCGAGCGTGGTCGGCTGATTGCGTTGGCCGTCGCTTTGGGACTGATGCTGGGCATGGCCGGACCTACCTCAGCCCAGTTTTTCAATTTCGGCGGATATCAGCAGCGGCCGCAGCCACAACGCGGCGGTGGCTGGTTTGGTAATGAACAACGCGGCGGCGGTTGGCCCGGTAACGACCAACGCGGTGGCGGCTGGTTCGGCAGCGACCCGTTTTACCAGCAGCCATACGCGCCGCCGCCCCGGCATAGCCGGCACGCAGCCCCGGCGCGCGAGGAATTTTCAAGGGCGCCGCCACCCGAGAAGCGTAGCACGGTACCCGAGCGCCACATCCTGGTGCTCGGTGACTCCATGGCGGACTGGCTTGCCTACGGGCTCGAGGGCGTTTACGCCGACCAGCCCGAGATGGGTGTGATCCGCAAGCACAAGACAGGCTCCGGCCTGATCAAATACCAGCAGAAGGGCAGTCCGGCCGATTGGGCCACCGCCGCCAAAGGCATTCTCGCCACGGAAAAAGCGGACGCGATCGTCGTCATGCTCGGGCTCGATGACCGCGTCGCGATCCGCGAGCCCGCATCCGAAAAAACGGACAAGCCGGGGGAGAAGAAGGACGCCAAGGCCAAACCCGATGGCGAGCCTTCGGACGAAAAGGCTGCGGCGAAGCCGGATGGCGTAGCCAGACAGGCGGATTCCGAACTGGTGCCGGGGGACGCCATCGACAGCAACGGCGCGCGGCCGGTCGCAACTGTGGAGAAGAGCGCAGCCTTGCCGAGTGGGCTGCGCGAGTTCCGCGAAAAACGCTGGGATGCCCTTTACCGGGAAAAGATCGACGGCATGATCGGCGTGCTCAAGGCCAAGGGGGTGCCGGTGCTGTGGGTAGGTCTGCCGCCGGTGCGCGGCACCAGGGCGACCTCCGACACGGCGTTCCTCAATACGCTCTATCGCGAAGCGGCCGGCAGGGCCGGCGTCTCCTATGTCGATGTCTGGGATGGATTCGTCGATGATGCCGGGCGGTTTCTGCAGCAGGGCCCCGATTTCGAAGGGCAGATCCGAAAACTGCGCTCCTCCGATGGCGTGTATTTTACGAGGGCCGGCGCGCTCAAGCTGGCACATTATGCCGAGCGCGAACTCAACCGGCTGCTCGCCGCGCGTTCCGCGCCGATCGTGCTGCCCGCGGAGCCCGCGATCCCCGACGCCAGTGCGCGGCCGGATCAGCCGGCGCCGCGTCCGCTGGCCGGGCCGATTATTCCGCTCGTGGGCTCTACCATCGGCGCAGACCGATTGCTCGGCGCTCCCGGGGCGCGGACAGTCACGATGGACGCTCAGGCCGCGCGGCTCTTGATCAACGGTGAGCCGCTGCCGGCCCCGGCGGGCCGTGCCGACGACTTTGCGTGGCCGCGGCGTGAAATAGGCCGCGAAGGGGCCAAGGGTGATACGCCAATGGCATCGACGTCGCTTGATGCCAACGCCCGGGCGCAGACGGCATCGCCAAAGCCGAAAAAACTACGCCGCTAGTTCCGGACCGGCATGTGCTTGCAATCGTGCGGAACTGACATCCTTCAACACCGCCGGCTGTGGCTCAACGACAACACTGACATGAAATCGCGTGATTGATGCCGCATTGGCTCACGCCCGACTTCGTTCCGCCCCGATTGGATCGCGACCCTTACGTGTCGGATTCGGTAAGCGGGGGACGAAATGTTTTCCAGCAGCTGTGCCAGTGGTTCGTACGTCGATATCAAGGCCGGCCCCGTTGGCATTCGCGCGGCTTTGAGTTCGGGCTCCGGCCCGCGGCGCATCGCGCAACGAATAGTCATCATTCTCGGTGCAGCTTCGCTTGCGGGCTGCGTGCAAACCCATGTTGCCGCCAATAAATCCGAAATGGTGTCGCCAACTCGGCAGGCATCCCAGCAAACCAGTCGAACCGCATCGCTCGTGCACAGGCGCGTTGCCGCCGCCAGAAAGCACACGCCTATCGCATCGAACAAGAAGCCGGCCGCGACGGAGACCGCATCGCACGGCATTGCCAGCTACTACTGGCAGGGAACCAAGACCGCATCCGGCGAGAAGTTCAACACGAATGATTTGACCGCCGCCCATCCGACGCTGCCGTTCGGCACCAGGCTGCGCGTCACCAACGTCAGCAGCGGGCAATCCGTGACGGTGCGGGTCAATGACCGCGGCCCGTTTGTTCACGGTCGGGTCGTCGACGTTTCCTACGCTGCGGCCGAAGAGCTCGGAATGGTTGGAGGCGGGATCGCAAAGGTCAAGCTCGATGTCGTCCAGTAGAGCACGGCCGACACGACCGTAGCGGTCGAAAAGGCGGCGTCCGGTCAAGCTTGCTGAGAGAAAAGGAGTTCCCATGAATTCCACAGCGGCCACGAAAGCAATCGCGCCCGACGATGTCGTCGTCGCGCGAGCGGATGAGCGGCTTGTGCACGCTTACGACCAGATCGCGCGCGCCGACGAACAACTCGCGCGCCTGAACGAACAGCTTGCCCGGCTGGAGAATGAAGCGAAGCACCAACCTTCGGCGGCTGTCGTGAGCCACCGGCCGTCGCGCGGCGGACCGGCGCTGCGCGGCATCATCGGCGTGCTGTTGGCCGCCTGCGTCTTTGCCTTGGCTTTCGTTTCGCAGTCCTCCTACGGCGAGGCCGCCAGGTCGACCGTCGCGCGGTGGGCGCCGCAGCTCATGGCTTTGCCGTCCTGGATCGAGAAACCGGATGAGGCCGCGCAGCCGGATCCATCGACCGTTCAACTGGCCGCGGCGACCGTCGGTCTTCCGCAATCGCTGCCGTCGGTCCAGACGGCCGCACAGGACGCCGCGCCGGCAGCGCCGAGCACGGCCGAACTGGCGCAGATGCTGCAAACGATGGCGCGCGATCTTGCCAACCTCGAGCAGGGGATCGGGCAGCTCAAGGCGAACCAGGAACAGATCGCCCGCGACAGCGCGAAGGCCGCCGAGGAACTCAAGGCCAGCCAGGAACAAATGACGCGCCTGATCGCCAGGCTTTCCGACAGCAGGGTTGCCGAGCCGAACCTGCGACCCAGACCATCGACGACATCGGCGCTTGCGGTGCCGTCTTCTGCCGCGCCAAGACCTGTGCCGGTGCGTCAATCGCCGCAGGCCCGCCCGCGGCCGCAGGCCCCGATGCAGTTGCAGCCGGACGACGACCAGTAATTCTTGCGAATGCGGTACGACGGAACCGTAGCGCGTGACCGTCGCCTGTTTGTAGCTCGTGAAGTGTCGTGTTTCTGGTGCCCGGAACAAAGGGGCACGATGGGCTGCGGCGGAGTGAACTGCGCGGTAATCCACGACCGCGCAGCGCTCGAGCAGGTGCAGCAACGGAACTGACGAGCCGCTAGAATTTGTAGGTTGCACTTCCCAGCACCGTACGGCCGATGCCGTAGAAGCAATCGCCGCGCGCCAGACAGGTGGTGACATGCCGCTTGTCGGCGAGGTTGCTGGCGTTGACCTGAAAGCGCCACGGCCCGGTTTCGTACCGGATCATGGCATCGAACAGCGTGTAGTCCGGCGTACGGATCGTATCCGTTCCATCCCAGGAATCACCTATGTAGCGCACGCCGCCGCCGACGCTGACGCCGGGCAGGCCCAGCCATGTGAGACGGTATTTCGCCCACAACGAGGCCTGGTTCATCGGGACGGTCTCGACACGCCTGCCGGCGTTGTCGCCGCTTTCTATGCGTGCATCGAGGTAGGAGTAGGCGCCGATCAGATCGAGGTCGGGCGTGACATGGGCGAGCAGTTCGAGTTCGGCGCCTCGAATACGTGCTTCCCCGATCTGGCTGTAAATCGGCGAGCCATTGGGGCCTGCCGCCAGGCGTCTTTTCGACCGTGTCGAAAATGGCGCCGTTGACGATGACATCGCGTGTCACATTGTGCTTGAATCCAGCCTCGACCATCTCGCCACGCTGCGGTGCGCAGGCGCCGGTCGTGCAAGATGCTCCCGTGAAGACCGGATTGAAGGATGTGGCGTAGGTGACATACGGCGTCATGCCGAAAGGCAATTCGTACATCAATCCGACGCGACCGGTCGTGGCATGGATGTCGGTGTTCGGTGAGCCCTGCAGTTCGGTCGTGAACGTATCGTGACGAACGCCGACGACCGCCAGCCAATTCCCGAGTCGCATCTGGTCCTGAGCGTAGACCCCAACCAGGCGCTGGCGCACGTCCGGGTCCGGCGACAGTATCGGTGGCGTGACGGGATTGTAGACCGGCGCGTACAGATCGAACGGCGTCGTGTCGTATCCGTAGGCTGACGACTGCTGTTGCTTGAAATCGCGGTAGTCGACGCCGAACAGCGTCTTGTGCGTGATCGGACCGGTCGCGAACTTCAGCTCGGCATTGGTGTCCGACGTCAGAAAGTCCTTGGCCGACTCCGCGCTGTAGACGTAACGAAACACACTGCGACGAGCGGCATCGACGAACGGGTTCTGCGGATCTGAATAGACGTCCGGATAGGCGCTGCGGTAGATGCCATCCATGTGGACGTAGCGTGTGTTCTGCCGGATCGTCAGGTTCTCGCTGAAGTGTGCTCGAAAAGGCTGGTGATCGCGCCGGTCTCGGTTTGATAGCGGTCCCAGCCGGGATAACCGGCAAAGCGGTTGACCGGAATGATGCCGTTGGGACCCGGAAACACCGTGCCCTCATGCGGAAGGAACGCGGTGGAAGATCCCGTCTTGTCTTTCTGATAGGTGCCGAGAACGGTCCAGGTCGTGTTGTTGGTCGGCCGCCAGGTCAACGACGGCGCCAGCAGGAAGCGGTCGTCCTTGACGTAGTCGGTCTGGGAATTGCTGTCGCGGAAAATGCCGATGAACCGGTACAGCCACTCGCCATCCTTGGTCAGCTTGCCGGTGCTGTCGAGTTGCACTTGCTTGCGATCGAAGCTGCCGAACTGCACGCCTATTTCATTGGAAGATTGGGCCTGGGGACGCTTCGATACGAGGTTCAGGAGGCCGGCAGTTGAAATGTCGCCGTAGACCATCGATGCGGGACCACGCAGCACCTCGATCCGTTCCAGCGTATAGGGGTCGGGACGCCATTCATTGAAAAAGCTGCTGCTGATGAGGCGCATGCCGTCGAGGTAGATGTTCGGGTCCTGGCCGCGAATACGTATGCCCTCGCCACGCGAATCCGGACCGTAGGCATCGGCGTAGACTCCAGGCACGTAGCGTACGGATTCCTGCACGGTCGTTGCACCCTGATCGGCGATGCGGTCCGCCGTCACGACGGTGATCGACTGCGGCGTCTCGCGCAGCGACGTGCTGGTCTTGGTGCCGGTGCCGCTCAGATTTGCGATGTATCCTCGCACCGGACCGGCGGCGGTTTCCGTGGCGGTCCCGGGGGTGGCACTCGCCGCATCCGGGCTCGACGGCGATCGTTGTGCCTGTCGACGCCGGCTTGCTGTTGAGGTGGCTTGCCGCGACCGCACCGCATTTGTGCGCGCGACAGGTCGTGATGGTTGTTGAACTACAACGGGTGGAAGTGGCTGCGGTGACGATTGCGCTTCAGCCGGCGTGGAGATCGTGCCCAACGAACACAATACCAGGCAGCTCGCAGCGCCGAGATGAATCGAGCGCGACGAAGTTTTCTCAGATTGCTTCAATTTGTTCTAGCCTCAACGAGAATTGCATCGAGGAGCGCTGTAGCGCAGCAGCCGGCATAACGCAGCGAGCGCACGCTTAGAATTGCTGCAATGAGCGACGGAAAGAAGAGCCCGTGGCGACGGCGCCACAGATCAACGCGTGGTTGCTGCGAGTCAGCAGGCGGCGATGTGTTCCTGGATTTGTTCTAAATGGGAAATTGCGGATCTGAAGCCACGCGCCCAAGCGTCAGCTGCCGGGATTCGAAAAGCCATCGATCGTTAGGCCGTTTCGAAAACTCCGGCGTTGATCGTCGGGCAGGAGCGCACGTCGTGTGAGATGCCCATGACAAGCTCGGGCGTCGCGAAGCACGCAAATTTGCATCGTCTTCCGGCAGCCGACCGTTTATGGTGCAGCAATGTCGCGACTCGTGGTTTTCTCGCTTGCTATCGTCCTGTTGCTGCTGCCGGCCGTTGCGTCGGCGGCTCCGGCCCAGAAACGGCCTGCGCCACGCTGGCAGGGCTACGGTTTCCTGCCGGGCTATCAGCAGCCGCCGAACAACACCCTCCCAGCCTACAAGGATCCGGTTTCGCGCAGGGCGTTCAAGAAACGGCGTCCCTGGTATATCGATCCGGTCCCGCAATATTACGGGTGGGACGGCGCCTGGCACTATTTCGGCCGGCCCGGCTTTTACGGCGGTCGCTACAATGGCGGCACCTTCGGCCCCTGCTGGACACGAACGCCGATCGGGCCGATCTGGAATTGCGGCTGATCAAGCCGTCGCGGCTCTAGCTGACAAGGATACAAACACCTCGATGTGATCGGCCGCCGCGACGATCAGCGCGTCGTAGCTGTTTTTCCCTTGAGCCGCCGCCTTCAAAATGTACTCGGCAAAATACGCCTTGGCGGCCGAGGTTGAATGTTCCGCGGGCACTCTGATCATGGTGTCCTCAAGCACCCTCTTCATGACCGCAATGAGCTCAGGATCGAATTGGGGCATGACTGTTGCTCCAGATATGGCCGTCAACCACTGCTGGTTCCGCGATCCCCAAGACGCGCATATTTTCAGGGGCGGGGGCAGCGGTCGAGTCACCAATTCGGGATGGTTCACGCGCTGATCCTGGGGAAGCGGCCATGTAAGCCGTACTGTTGCGCGCACAGGAAATCGTTCGTCAGTTTGCCGATGCCGTCGACGGCCACGCCGAGGCCGGCGACGACATCACGACGAAGTTCACATGGCGCGAAGGATGTCTCGCGGGTCTCTATCCCGGTGCGATGCAGCGTAGTCGATCTCACCGCGCGTGATACCGATGTCCGCAAGCTCGCTGTCCGTAAGGCGGCTCAGCTCGTCGCGCAGCCTTTCGCGTTTGCGCCACTCCTGAAATGCATTCCAATATGCCTCGAAAGGACTGTAGACCTGCCGCTTCGCGGTTGCCGGTCCCAGTTCGGTGGTCCCGTAAATCGTGCTCATTGCGGTGTCCTGTCTGGATGACTTCACCAGGCAAGGTTGCCGCAATACGCAATGGCGCGCTTAACTGGAGGCTTACATTTCCCTTACCTGCAGCTTATTCTTCATCTCGGCGGGTCTCAGAGGTACCTCCCCAGAAGGAATGGCAACTTGCGCTATCTCTTCGAGGATTACACGCTTGACACCGACAGACGTGAACTGCATCGCGGCGGGAACGCGGTGTCGATCACACCGCAGGCCTTTGACCTGCTCGATTACTTGATTCGAAACAGGGAGCGCGTGGTCAGCAAAGACGACCTCATTGGTGTCGTCTGGAACGGACGCATTGTCTCCGATGCCGCGTTGACAACCCGCATCAATGGCGCCCGGAGCGCGATTGGCGACACCGGCGAGGAACAGCGCCTCATCAAGACGCTGCCGCGGAAGGGCTTCCGATTTGTCGGTGTAGTACGGGAAGAGCAGGCGTCGACAAGTGTTGCAGCAGCCGACGCCCCAATAGAACCGCGGAAGCCATCCCTCGCGCTCCCCGATAAGCCCTCAATTGCCGTGTTACCCTTCCAGAACCTTAGTGCTGACCCGGAGCAAGAGTATTTCGCCGATGGCGTCGTGGAAGACATCACGATGGCGCTGTCTCTCTTTCGTTGGCTGTTTGTCATCGCACGCAATTCGAGTTTTACTTACAAAGGTCGGCCCGTGGACGTAAAGCAGGTCAGCCGGGAACTCGGGGTACGCTACGTACTCGAGGGTAGCGTGCGTAAGGCCGGAAGTCGCATTCGTATCGCCGGCCAGCTTATCGATGGTGAAACTGGAGCAAATCTCTGGGCAGGCCGTTTCGATGGCGCGCTCGAGAATATCTTCGATCTGCAGGACCATGTGACTTCCAGCGTCGTGGGTGCAATCGCTCCCATGCTGCAGCGTGAGGAAATCAAGCGAGCCAGGCGCAAGCCGACCGAGAATCTGGGTGCATACGACTATTACTTGCGTGGGTTGGCGAGCGCACGCCGGTGGACCCGGGATGCGAACAACGAGGCCCTCCAGCTTTTCCGCAGAGCGATTCAACTCGATCCTGGCCTAGCGTGTGCCTATGGCATGGCGGGATGGTGCTACATCCAGCGCAAGGCACGTCGCTGGATGATCGATCAAGTACAGGAGAGTTCTGAAGCTACGCGGCTGGCCTGGAAAGCAGTGCATCTGGGAGCAGATGACCCGGTAGCGCTATGTATGGGTGCGTATGTACTCGCCTTCATAACGCACGAGTTCGACGATGCTATTGCATTTGTGGATCGCGGACTGGCAATCAATCCAAACTCGGCGCTAGCCTGGAATCTGGGTGCCTGGATAAGAATTTTTAGAGGTGAGCCCGACCTTGCAATTGATTATGCTGCGCGTGCTATGCGCTTGAGCCCGCTCGATCCGTCTCTGTACACCGTGAACGGGGCCTTGGCGTATATTCATTTTTTTGCGGGCCACTATGACATGGCGTCGTCATCCGCCGAAAAATCATTGCGCGACAATCCCGATTTTCTGCTGGCAATCTGCGTGTTTGCAGCCAGCAATGCGCTGGCCGGACGCCTTGCGCCAGCCCGGAAAGGTATCGCACGTGCACGCGAATGCAATTCCGATCTGCGCATCTCCAATCTGGGAGATCTCGCGCCATTTCGTCGAGCGGAGGATATGGCCCATGTCATCAAAGGCCTTCGCAAAGCAGGTCTCCCGGAATGATCGTGAGTTGGCAGCCCGGGCATGGTGACGCTGGGTGGCGGCTTCAGGCAGATATGGCCTCGACGCTCTCGCTTAGTTTCTGATTGACGATCCGGACGGTGCCAGCAATGAGCCATTCGAGGCTCCGAGGATCAGAACATTCCGCGCTATGCGCCCTCCCACAGATGATGTTCTCCGGCACGGGTCACCGCGCCGGCGCAGTTTTGCGAGCGCCCGCTTTGCGACAGGGAGTAAGCCGAATATCGCGACCGGTCAGGCCGACGCAGCCAGCTTCAACGGCGTTGCCTCGTCGTCGAACGCGGTCGTGATGTCGCGAATGCTGACGACGCCGATCAGGCTGTGATTGTCGATGACCGGCACGTGACGGATGTGATGCTTGCTCATGAGGTGACGGACATGCTCGAGCGAATCCGTCGACGTGCAGGAGACGAGCTGCTGTACCGAAATGAATTGCGACACGCGCATGCTGACGCCGGCGGCGCCGTGTTCGGCAATCGCGCGCACCACGTCGCGTTCGGTGAACATGCCGGCTGCCGTATTGCCTTCGGTGCGAACGACATCCTTCACCACAAGCGCGCTGATATTGCTGGAGCGCATCAGTTGGGCTGCAATTCCGACGGTCTCGTTCATGCGAACCGTTGCGACGCGGGCGGCTTTCTTGCGCAGGATATCTCCGACTTGCATGGCGACCTCCGTGTGGGGGTGAAAGATAAGCGAATTCTGGTATACATAATGCCAAATGTCAACGCGCTTCCTGACGGAAATCTTCGTCAGGGCGAAAAACAGCCGGTAACGCGCGAACAACGAAAAAGGGCCGCGCGATCCGCGCGGCCCTCAATCTCGGGTCCAAATTATTGTTCTGGCGCGATCTGGCGCGGCGCGCCGTGCCGCTCAGGCGACCGCGCCTCGCAAGCGGGTGTAGCCTTCCTGAATCACCGACCAGAACAGCGCGATCAGTCCGAGGATCATGATCGTGCTCACCAGCGGGTTCGAAAGGAATACGCCAAACGATCCCTGGGATCCCAACAGCGATTGCCGGAACGCCTCTTCCGCCTTGTCGCCGAGCACGATGGCCAGCACCAGCGGGGCGAGGGGGTAATTGCACTTCTTGAGCAGGTAGCCGATCACGCCGAACGCCAGCATCAGCATGACGTCAAACGTGCTGCTGTGGACCGAGTAGGCGCCGATCGCGCAGAGCACCAGGATCAGCGGCGCGATGATGCTGAAGGGCACGCGCAGGATCGCCGCGAAGATCGGTACGCAGGTCAGCACGAC
>PNLC01000090.1 GCA_013822885.1 Bradyrhizobium sp. | reverse complement strand
ACGATGCGCTTGCCTTGCAGGCTCTCGCCCTTGGCGAGGCCCTCCACCGCGAGGCGGGCGCCGTGCTCCTTCGGCTTCTTGCGCACGAAAAAGGCCGCGATCGGGTGGCCCTTGATCCATGACAGCTGCGCGATCGCGCCCGCCAGCGGGACCGCGCCCATTTCCAGCCCGCCGACGAAATCGAGATTGTCGTCCTTCAGCGCCTCGTAGGTCAGTTCCGCCAGCAGCGTGGCGCCTTCGGGATCGAGCATGGTCGGCTTGAGATTGAAGTAGAAGTCGCTCTTGCGGCCCGAGGCCAGCGTGATCTCGCCGCGGCCGAACGAACGCTTGCGAATGATCTCGGCGAGCCGGGCGCGGGAGGCGGATTTGGACAAGGCGGTTTTCCCAAGGCGTTTGAGGCGGGCCGCAATCTATCGGCGGTTTCCAGCACATTCCAGCGCCGATACATTGCCGTCAACAGGGCACGGTGTCCCGCCGGAACGCAGGGACGGCATTCGGAAAGGCCCGTTGTAAGGCGCTTCGGTTCCGCGCTAGGGGAGGGTCAAAGCTCTGTCAAAGCTTCATTTGGGGGAAACAGGATGACGATCGAACTGCACACCTGGAACACGCCGAACGGCCGCAAAATTTCCGTGGCACTCGAGGAAATGGGGCTGCCGTACAAGGTGATCGCGGTGAACATCGGCAAGGGCGAGCAGATGGCGCCGGCGTTTCTCAAGATCAGTCCGAACAACAAGATTCCCGCGATCGTCGATCCCGACGGCCCCGGCGGCAAGCCGGTCAGCATCTTCGAGTCAGGCGCGATCCTGCTGTACCTGGGCGAGAAGACCGGCAAGTTCCTCCCAAAGCCGCTCGCCGAGCGCATCCCCGTTTATGAATGGCTGATGTGGCAGATGGGCGGCTTCGGGCCGATGCCCGGCCAGGTGCACCATTTCATCGCGCTGGAGAACGAAACCGACCGCGCCTATGGCCTGAAGCGCTACATGGCCGAGACGCGAAGGCTTTATGGGGTGCTGGACCAGCGGCTGGAGGGGCGCGAATTCGTCGCGGACGCCCTGTCGGTCGCGGACTTCGCCATCCTCGGCTGGGCCTGGCGCCACCCGCGCCACAAGGTCGAACTGAAGGACTTCCCCAACGTCGAGCGCTGGTACAACGCGCTGATGGCACGCCCGGCGACCAAGCGCGGCATGGAAGCGAAGCTGGATTGACGTTTCTTCCCTCTCCCCTTGTGGGAGAAGATCACGACATCATCCAACTGCCGCTCTGACCTCATCCGCAAATTGGTGCCAGAGTTCCGGGCGCCAGCTTCCGTTCGCCGCGCCCGAGGTGGACGGCAGGATCCAGATCCTGGTATCGCCGATCCGCTCGGTCTGCTCGCCGTAATCCCGTTTGGCGTCAAAGAACTTCTGTCCGGCCGTCTTGCTCGTGAATGCAAGAAATCTCGGTTGGAACGCCACGATCGAATCATTCAGGCGCTGGCGATCCGCCGCCGTCAACCTTGGCAGCGTTGCACGGTCCATCCCTGCGCCCGCCTTCACCAGGTCGGTCAGGCCGATCCGGTGCTGCAGCAGGTTGAGATATTGATGCGGTTGCAGCAGCTCGCGCGTTAACCGCGTCTCGTGCAAGATCTTCCAGAACTTGTTCTGCCGGTGCGCGTAGTAGGCCCGTTGCGCGGCGGAGGTCGTCCCCGCGGCGGTTCCGCACAGCACGATCTGAAGCTGCTCCTGCAGCAGGTCACGCAGCACGTCCGTCACGTGGCGGCGGTCCTACTGGCTGGCCCACACGATCCGCGCGATCCAGGCGACGTCGTCGACGTCGAGCGTGCGGTCGGGATGAACGGGGTTGAGCGACTGCAGCTCCAAGGTCTTCGTGGTGCGGCGCTTCAGTTCCTTGACCATGACTTCGCCGCCGGTGGTCTTCACCACCACGCGATCGCCGCGCCGGATCGGCGTCCCCGGCGACACCACGATGATGTCGCCGTCGCGATAGGCGGGCTTCATCGAATCGCCCGAGATCTCCAGCGCATAGGCGTGCTCGTCGCTGGTTGCCGGCAGCGCCGTCTCGTCCCAGCCCTTGCCGGACGGAAAGCCGGAATCGTCGAAGAGGCCGCCGTTGCCGGCCTGCACGAGGCTGAGCAGCGGGACAGACTGCAAACTGCGCGCGCCGTCGCCGATCAGCTGCACGAACGTGTCGATCGAGGAATTGGTCGCGGCCAGCGCCTTTGAGACCGATTCGGTCGAAGGCCACCGCTCGCGGCCGTCGGCGGTGATGCGCTTGGACTTGTTGAAGGTGGTGGGGTCGAGGCCCGAGCGCTTGGCGAGGCCCGAGGGCGACATACCGGCACGCTCGGCAAGCCGGTCCAATGCCATCCAGACCTGGCCGTGGGTCAGAATTCGTTGTGCCCTGGACTGCCTGGCCATCGAAACCCCGAAGCGGACTAGGAATTATTGCCTCATTCGCCCGGTTCACGCAAATGGCGCACATCCTTCCCGCGCGGCGGCGCTTGAGTTAGAGCCGTGCCGCCTTTACGGTCTGCCGCCTGATCCCGGCTGATCCGGGAAAATCCCAAGAGACTCAACGACAAGCAGGAAACCCCGAAAAGCCGTGCCCACGATCTACAAAATCACTCCCGCCTCGGCGTGGCGCGAGGCCGAACGGCAGGGCGTCTACAAGGGCAGCGCGGTCGATCTGCGCGACGGGTACATCCATTTTTCGACGGCAGCCCAGGTCGCGGAGACGGCGCGAAAGCATTATTTCGGGCAGACCGGGCTGTTCCTGGTCGCCGTCGATGCCGACGCGCTCGGCGAGGCGCTGCGCTGGGAACCCTCGCGCAACGACGAACTGTTTCCGCACCTCTACGGCGAACTCGACCTCGGCGCGGTGACCGCCATTCTCGACCTGCGCGCGCGATCGGACGGCTATCACGACCTTCCGGAGTTGATCCCGTGATCCGCGCCTTCGACGCCTTTTCGCTGCCGCTGCTGCGCTGGTTCGATCCGGAAGATGCGCATCGCATGGCAATCCAGGGCCTGCGGCTGCTGCCGCCGGTCAAGCCGCGCGCCGACGATCCCAAACTGGCGGTACGCGCCTTCGGCCTGAATTTTCCCAATCCGATCGGCATGGCCGCGGGCTTCGACAAGAGCGCCGAGGTTCCGGACGCGCTGCTGCGGCTGGGTTTCGGCTTTGTCGAAATCGGCACGGTGACGCCGAAGCCGCAGGGCGGCAATCCGCGGCCGCGGCTGTTTCGCCTCGAGCGCGATGACGCCGTCATCAACCGCATGGGCTTCAACAATGACGGCGCCGACGTGGTATTGCGGCGGCTGGCGGCGCGCGCGCATCAGGGCGGCATCGTCGGCGTCAATGTCGGGGCCAACAAGGATTCGTCCGACCGCGTCGCCGACTACGTCAGGCTGATCGAGATATTCGCGCCGGTCGCGAGCTATTTCACCGTCAACGTCTCCTCGCCGAACACGCCGGGCCTGCGCAATCTGCAGCAGTCCGGTGCGCTGGACGATCTGCTCGCCAAGGTGATCGATGCGCGCGAGCGGGTGCGCAGGAACGCCGGCGATTCCCCGGTGCTGCTCAAGATCGCGCCGGATCTCAGCCTCGCCGA
Source organism: Bradyrhizobium sp. (assembly GCA_013822885.1). Lineage (GTDB taxonomy): Bacteria > Pseudomonadota > Alphaproteobacteria > Rhizobiales > Xanthobacteraceae > Bradyrhizobium. The sequence continues at coordinate 7,804 of PNLC01000090.1, read as the reverse complement.
ACTCGACGACGTCGTGCAGGTCGCGCGCTCGCGCCGCGTCGACGGCATGATCGTCGCCAATACCACGCTGGCGCGCCCCCTGACCTTGCGCGAACAGGCGCGCGCCAAGGAGCAGGGCGGATTGTCGGGACGGCCGCTGTTTCGATTGTCGACGCGGATGGTGGCGGAGACCTATGTGCGCGCCGAGGGCGCGTTTCCCCTGATCGGCGTCGGCGGCATCGATACCGGCGGCGCCGCGCTGACCAAAATCCGTGCCGGCGCCAGCCTGATCCAGATCTATTCGTCGCTGGTCTACAAGGGCCTCGGCCTGGTGGAAGACATCAAGAACGATCTGGCCTCGACCTTGCTGCGCACCGGCCGCGACTCGCTGTCGGAGATCGTCGGCGCGGATGCCGCGACGATTACCGCCGAAGACTGGCCGGTGAAGTAGCTGCGTCCGGGCTACGATCTAACCAAACGACTTCCGCAACAGCGCCGGATACCTGGCCGCCTCCAGTCCACCGCGCGCGGCGTAATGCACCAGCAGCGCACCCCAGAGCCCGGCATTGCCGAACGAGCGCAGCGCGAACCACGCGGTGAGGAATATCAGCAGCGACAGCACCATGAGATTGCGCATGTCGCGTGCCCAGGTCGCACCGATATAGATGCCGTCAAACGCAAAGGCGAACACGCCGAGCAGCGGCGCGAAGACCACGAACGGCAGATAGTCGCGCGCGATGCGGCGTATTTCCGCGCTTGCGGTCATCGTGTCGATCAGCGAAGGCCCGAACAGCAGGAAGCAGGCGGCCACCGCGAGCGCAAAGCCGAAACCCCACATCACAACAAGCCTGACGGCGCCCGCGAAGGCCGCCTTGTCGCGGGCGCCGTAAGCGCGGCCGCAGAGCTGCTCGGCGGCGTTCGCAAGGCCGTCGAGGAAAAAGGCACTAACCAGCAGAAAATTGTTGAGCACCGCATTGGCGGCAAGCGTCGTGTCGCCGGCGCGGGCGCCCTGCGCGGTGAAGAACAGAAACGCAGCAATCAGCGACGCGGTGCGGATCATGATGTCGCGGTTGACCGCGAGCATGCGCATCAGCTTGGCGCGATCGAACAGCAAGGCGCGGGAAGCCGCGAATTGCCCTTTCGAAAGGTGGCGCGCGATCAGCAAGCCGAGCAAGAGGCCGGCAGCTTCCGCGATCAGCGCGGCGATGGCGGCGCCGGCGATGCCGAAGTCGAACACCAGCACCAGCAGCACGGTCGCCATCATGTTGATGAGGTTGATGCTGATCTGCGTGCCCAGCGCCAGCTTGGCGCGTGTCTGTCCAATCAGCCAGCCCAGCACGACATAGTTGCCGAGCGCCAGCGGCGCGGACCAGATCCGGATGGTGAAGTAGGTTTTGGCCGCGTCCGTGACGCCCTCGCTGCCACCCATCGTGCTGAGCAGGATCGTGGCGAGCGGAACCTGCAGGGCGACCAGCGCTGCGCCGACCACCGCCGCGACGATCAGTCCGCGCATCAGGATCGCGCGCAGTTCGCTGGTCTCGCCGGCGCCGAGCGATTGCGCCGTAAAGGCCACCGTGCTCATGCGCAGGAATCCGAACAGCCAGAACATGCAGTCGAACAGCACCGACGCCATCGCGACGCCGCCGAGCAGCGTGGCGTCGCCGAGCCGGCCGATCGCCGTGGTCGAGACGATGCCGATCAGCGGCGTGGTCAGGTTCGCGACCATCGCGGGACCCGCGATGGCAAACACCTGTGCCGTCGTGACCTTGGATGAAGGTGCGGGTGAATGCATGCTCAGAGCCCGACAGGCATGCCGGTCGCGTCGCCGCAGCCGATCCATCGCAACTGCATCGGCTGCTACCGCTTGTGAGGGGCTATCGCCCGCGCGGGTTGCCGAACAGCCGCGACAGCAGCCAGATCGGAATCACGATCACGGCGCCGAGCAGGAAGTAGCGCCACAGCCAGTTGACGGCATCGAAGCCGAGGTCCCACAGCCGCTGGAACAGCATGCGGATGCTGTAGAGGATATTCCAGGGATCGAAGCCGATCGCGGCCAGCACCACGCCGACCAGGATCGACAGCAGGATCAGCCGGAACGCCACCGACAGCGGCGAGCCGCCGAGAAAGCGGTACAGGCCGTCATTGCTGGCCGGCAGGTCTCTAATGTCGTTCGGCATCGGTTGCTCCTCGCGAGTCGTGCCCACTATACGGCACGGCGGGGCACATGGGGAACCCGCGTCTCGCGGTCAATGGCTGCCATGCCCGGTGGGAGGTTAATTTGCTGTCACATCCTTCAGCATTCGCTCCAGCGTCTCCAGCCGGTCGGCTTCGCGCGGCGGCTTGTCCCAGCGCAGCCGGCTGATGCGCGGGAACCGCATCGCGACGCCGGATTTGTGCCGCGGCGAGCGCGCCAGCCCCTCGAAGGCGACTTCCAGCACCAGGCCCTGGTCCGGCTCGTGCACGACATGGCGAACGGGACCGAATTTTTCGGTGGTGTTGCGGCGGACGAACCGGTCGATCTGCAGCAATTCTTCGTCGGTGAAGCCGAAATACGCCTTGCCGACCGGCACCAGCTGTTCGCCTTCGTCGCCCGAGGTCCAGACGCCGAACGTGTAATCCGAATAATAGGACGAGCGCTTGCCGTGGCCGCGCTGCGCATACATCAACACGGCGTCGATGATGTGCGGGTCGCGCTTCCACTTCCACCACTGGCCCCTGGGCCGGCCCGGCAGATAGAGCGCGTCGCGCCGCTTCAGCATCACGCCCTCGACCGCCTCGGCGTCCTCGCCGGCACCGGCGCTCAAAGGATCGGCGCGCGCGGCCATCAGCGCCTCCCAGCTATCGAAGGCAACCGTCGGCGACAGGTCGATGCGCGGGTCGTCGAGCTTGCGGACGAATTTTTCGAGATGCACGCGGCGCTCTTCAAACGGCAATTCGCGCAGGTCGTTCTCGTCGTCGCCGAGCAGGTCATAGGCGCGCAGATGGATCGGAAATTCCTTCATCAGCTTCGGCGAGACGATCTTTCGGTTCAGCCGCTGCTGCAGCACATTGAACGTCTGCACGCGACGCTCGCGCAGTACCAGCAGCTCGCCATCGATGGCGCCGGGCAGATGCAGCGACGGCACGAGATCGGGAAAACTGCCGGTGATGTCTTCGCCGGTGCGCGAATAGAGCCGCGCCTGCATATGGCCGTGCTCGTCGCGGCCCGACACCGCCTGCACGCGGATGCCGTCCCATTTCCATTCCGCGATGAAATCGCCGGGATCGAGGTTGGCGAAATCCGCATCCTCGATCGCGTGCGCCAGCATCACGGGGCGGAATGGCGCGGGATCGCGGTTGATTGGCTTGTCGCCGCGGCCTTCCAGCCAGGCGAACAGGTCGAGATAGGGCGGCGCAAGCCCGGGCCAGATCAGCTCGACCTCGTGCGGGTCCTTGTCGCCGAGCGCGGCAGCCGCAGTCTTGGCAAGCCGCGCCGAAATCCCGATCCGCATCGCGCCGGTGACAAGCTTCAGCAGCGCCCAACGGCCGGTCTCGTCGAGCTCGTCAAGCCAGCGCGCGAGTTGTTTCGGCAGTTCGGTCTTGCCGAGCGTGCGCAGCGTAGTGACGACCTCGGAGAGCGTAGGCGGCGGCGGGTTGTTGTGGCCGGCGAGCGTCGCCTTCGGCCACATCAGCGCGACAGTTTCAGATAGGTCGCCGACGTAATCATACGACAATCCGAACAGCACCGGGTCGGTACGGTCCGTGATCAGGTCGCGAATGAGCCCGGGCTTGGCATGCTTGAACGACAGCGCGCCGGTCAGCGCGGCAAGCGCATAACCGCGGTCGGGATCGGGCGTGTCGCGGAAATAAGCCGTGATCAGCCGCAGCTTGTTGTTGCGGCCGGGCTCATAGGCGAGGCGATCGAGCAGTTCGGCGAAGCGGTTCATGCCTCGGCCTCATCGGCCGCCACGGCTTCGCCTTCCTCCTCGTCGCCATAGCCGACAAGATCGAGCGGCCGCGCGGCAAGCCCGCGCGCCTTGCACCAGTGCACCAGCGCATCTTCCTGGCCGTGCGTGACCCAGACTTCGCCGGCGCCGGTGGCTTCGATGGTCGCGGTCAGGCCGTCCCAATCGGCATGGTCCGAAATCACCAGCGGCAGTTCGACGCCGCGCTGACGGGCGCGCGCCCGCACCCGCATCCAGCCCGAGGCGAACGCTGTGACCGGATCGGGGAAACGCCGCGTCCAGATATCCGATGTGGCCGACGGCGGCGCCAGTGTGATGGTGCCGGCGAGGTCGGCCTTCTTGGCGCCCTTGACCCGGCGCAATTCTCCAAGCGCGATACCGCGGCTTTCATAGTAGTGCGTGATCTTTTCCATCGCGCCATGCAGATAGATCGGCGCGTCGTAACCCGCCTCGCGCAGTAATGCGATCACGCGTTGCGCCTTGCCGAGCGAGTAGGCGCCGACCAGGTGCGCGCGCTCCGGAAACAGTGCGACCGACGCGAGCAGCTTCTTCACCTCGTCGGCCGCGTTGCCATGACGGAACACCGGCAGGCCGAACGTCGCCTCGGTGATGAAGACGTCGCAAGGAACCACCTCGAACGGCGTGCAGGTTGGATCGGCGGCGTCCTTGTAGTCGCCCGAGGCGACGATGCAGGTATCCTTGCAGGTCACCGCGACCTGCGCCGAGCCCAGCACATGGCCCGCGGGATGGAATTTGATCCTGACATCGCCGAGCTGGATTTCTTCGCCATAGCGTACGGCCTGCGTCGCCCGCGCAAAATTGTCGCCGTAGCGCAGCCGCATCATGTCGAGCGTTTCCTGCGTGGCGAGGACCGCGCCATGGCCGGGCCGGGCGTGATCGGAATGGCCGTGCGTGATGACCGCCCGCTCGACGGGCCGCACCGGGTCGATATGGAAACCGCCGGGCTTGCAGCAAAGGCCGGCGGGGACGGGCATCAGGATGTCTTGCGGGCGCATGCAGGGTTATATAGGAGGTCTTGCGTCGAATTTTACCCGTCATGCGCGGGCTTGACGCGCGCATTCATCCTGGAACTCATGCCTGCCCGCCTGTTTCTATCCTCCGGCGATCTGATGGCCGACCGCCGGTTTGATTTCGCGCGCGATCTGCAATTAAAGGGCGATCCGGCCGCCGCCGCCGATCTCCTGATGCAGGCGATCGAGCTGGCGCCGAATTTCACTTCGGCCTGGTTCACGCTCGGCGGCATCCGGGAAGATCTCGGCGAGCACCGGGCGGCGATTGCGGCCTATCAAAAGGCGCAGGCCAGCGATCCCGGCGACCGACATGGCGCCGGGCTTCGATTGATGCGGCTTGGCGCTGAGCCCGTGTCCAACATGCCGCAGGCCTATGTGCAAACGCTGTTCGACCAGTATGCGCCGCGGTTCGAGGTCTCATTGGTGGGCGATCTCGGCTATCGCGGCCCGGCGCTGCTGTTCAAGGCGGTGCTGTCGGTGCGATCGGCCGCCCGCAAGCCGGCGTTGTTCAGGCGCGCCATCGATCTTGGTTGCGGCACCGGGCTGGCTGCGGCCGCCTTCGCGCGCACAGTCGATCACTTCGTCGGCGTCGATCTGTCGCCGCGCATGATCGAGCGGGCGCGCGCCACCTCGCTCTATGCGGAGCTGGAAGTCGCCGACATGTTGCAGGGTCTGCGCGCGCGGCCGGACGCCAGCGCGGATCTCATTCTTGCTGCGGATGCGATGGTCTATGTCGCCGATCTGCCGCCGGTTCTCTCTGAAGCGAGCCGGGTGCTGGCGTCAGGCGGTCTGCTGGCCTTTACCGCGGAGACCCATGGCGGGGAGGGTGTCGTCATCGGCCAGGGCCTGCGCTATGCCCATTCCGCCGCTTACGTGCGTGACGCAGTTGATGGCGCAGGTCTTGAACTGGCGCTTCTCGATAATCTCTCCGCGCGCAACGAGGACCACGCGCCGGTGCCCGGCCTGGTCGTGGTCGCCGCGAAAACTTGAGTCTAGACGCTACGCGTACCGCGTATGGCGGCAATGCGTGCGACATGTGAGCTATTGCCACTGACGCCGGAATGGCTGATCAAGGCTCCCAAATCAGGGAGAACAACAATGAAGAACAAACTGACGCGGCGCGAATTCGGCGCCACCACGCTTGCCACCGTGCTTGCATCCGCGATGCCCGCGCCCTTCGTCTGGGCACAGGAGAAGAAATACGATCCGGGCGCGAGCGACACCGAAATCAAGCTGGGACAGACGGTGCCGCACTCCGGTCCCGGCTCGCTCTACGGCGTGCTGGGGCGGGTCGGCGAGGCCTATTTCCAGATGCTGAACGAAAAGGGCGGCATCAACGGACGCAAGGTGAAATTCTTCAGCATGGACGACGCCTACAGCGCGCCGAAGTGCGTCGAGGCGACGCGGCGGCTGGTCGAGCAGGAGGAAGTGCTTGCGCTCTATGGTTCGCTCGGTACTGCGCCGCAGACGGCCGTGCACAAGTACCTCAACTCCAAGGGCGTGCCGCAATTGCTGCTCAACACCGGCGCGTCGAAATGGAACGATCCGAAGAACTTCAAATGGACCATGGCGGGCCTGCCGCTGTATCCGACCGAAGCGCGCATTCTCGCCAAGCACGTCATCGCCGCAAAGCCGAACGCCAAGGTCGGCATCCTCTACCAGAACGACGATTTCGGCCGTGATTTCCTCGGGCCATTCAAGAAGGTGCTGGCCGATGCCGGCGGCACCGCCAAGGTGATCATGGAGCAGAGCTACGACCTGACCGAGCCGACGGTCGATTCGCAACTCATCAATCTCTCCAAGTCGGGCGCGGATGTTTTCTATAACATCTCGACCGGCAAGGCGTCGTCGCAGTCGATCCGCAAGGTGGCAGAACTCGGCTGGAAGCCGCTGCATCTGTTGTCCGCGGGATCGACGGGACGCTCGATCCTCAGCGCCGCCGGCCTCGAGAACTGCACCGGCATCGTCGCGATCCGCTACGCCAAGGAAGTCGGCGTGCCGCGCTTCGAAAAGGATCCCGACGTGATGGCGTTCGAGGAGTTGCGCAAGAAGTATCTGCCCACGGTCGATCAGGACAACACCATCGCCTTCGCCGGCTATGGCCAGGTCGCCTCGATGGCGGAGATCCTGCGCCGCTGCGGCAACGAACTCACCCGCGCCAACGTGCTCAAGCACGCCACGACGCTGGCGGGCTTCCATTCGCCCTACTTCCTGGACGGCGTCAATTTCAGCTACACGCCCGACGACTATACGCCGATGAAGACGCTCTTCATCTCGGAGTTCAACGGCAAGGACTGGGATATTTCGGAGAAGCCGGTCACGGAGTAGCCGGTCATTCCGGGGCGATGCGCAGCATCGAACCCGGAATCTCGAGGTTCCGGGTTCGCGCTTTGCGCGCCCCGGAACGACGGCAGAGAAGCGCCGCTGACACCTGCCGCCAATCCCCCGCCAGCCCTCGACGAAGCCGCCTGAACCGCTTACCTCTTGGGCGTGTCGACGCTCGATCTCCTTTCCGTGACGCCGTCGGAAACGGCCGACCTGCTGCCGCGCCGGTTTCGCGACTGGTTTACCTCGCGCGGCTGGTCGGCGCGTGAGCATCAGTTGGCGCTGCTGGCCAAGGCGCGCGATGACCGTTCGGCGCTGCTGATTGCGCCGACCGGCGCCGGCAAGACGCTGGCCGGATTTCTGCCGACGCTGGTGGAACTGTCTGCTTCCGCGGCTTCGAAAGCCAGCGTTGAAAAGAACCTCGTCTCCACCGGCCGCGGCGTGAAGCGCACCGGCGGCCTGCACACCCTCTACATCTCGCCGCTGAAGGCGCTGGCCGTCGATATCGCGCGCAATCTGGAGACA
>PNLC01000089.1 GCA_013822885.1 Bradyrhizobium sp. | reverse complement strand
GAGAGTTGCGCTTCGTTCCATCCCGGCTACGATGCATCCATGACAAAGATCCTGATCGTCAATCCGAATACGACTGCATCGATGACCGAAACGATCGGCGCGGCTGCCCGCGCTGCCGCCGCGCCCGGCACCGAAATATCGGCCGTAACCTCCGCGATGGGCCCCGTCTCGATCGAGGGATATTACGACGAAGCCTTCGCCGTTCCCGGCCTGATACAGGCGCTCGTCAGCACGCCGGATGCCGATGCGGCGATCATCGCCTGTTTCGACGATACCGGGCTCGATGCCGCGCGAACGGCAGCGAACTACCCGGTGGTAGGCATTTGCGAGGCGGCGCTGGTGACCGCGGGACAGATTGCAAAACGTATCGCCGTCGTCACCACGCTGCCGCGCTCGATCGTGCCGCTCGAAGAACTGGTACGCCGCTATGGTTTTGCCGAGAGGGTGCAAGTCACCGCCTGCGACGTCGCGGTGCTCGATCTCGAAAAGCCGGGCTCGGGTGCGGAGGCAAAGCTCGAAGCCGAGATCGCCAGCGCGCTCGACAAGGGTGCGGAGGCGATCGTGCTGGGCTGTGCGGGCATGGCCGATCTCCCGCAGAAACTGTCGCGCAAGTTCGGCGTTCCCGTCATCGACGGTGTGGCGGCCGCGGTGAAGCAGGCCGAGGCGCTCGCGGGGCTGAAACTCACGACGTCCCGGCGTGGGTCCTACGCATCGCCGGGCGTGAAGCCCTATACCGGTCTTTTGGAGGGATTCGCGCCATCAGATCCGTCATTGCGAGCGAAGCGAAGCAATCCATAGCGCGGCATACCCCATAGATGGATTGCTTCGTCGCTTACGCTCCTCGCAATGACGGCGGTCACGCCGAGGTCGGCGCGCCGTAGATCTTGTCGCGCAGCCGCCGCATGCCGGCGATCCAGCGGTCGCGGCTGGAGGCCTTGCGCAGCATGTATTCGGCGACCTGTGGATGCGACAGGATGAGAAAGCGCTCGGCTTCCATCGCTTCGATCACCATGCGCGCCACTTCCGGCGGCTGCAGCACGCCATCGACCCTGGCCGCGCTCGGGCCCGGCGTGGTCATGCCTGTTTGCACCGACTGCGGGCACAGCACGGACACGCGGATGCCGCGGTCGCCATACTGAATGGCGAGATGCTCGGCGAGCGCCACCGCCGCATTCTTGGTGACGCCGTAGGGCATCGAGTTCAAAGATGCCAGCAATCCTGCCGCAGACGCCGTGTTGAGCAAATAGCCCGATCCTCGCGCCAGCATGCCCGGCACCAGCGCGCGCGCTGCGAACACGTGGCTCATGACGTGCACCCGCCAGCTCACATCCCAGTCGGCGTCGGAGGCAGTCTCCTGTCCCTTGCGTGACAGGCCGGCATTCGAAAAGAACACGTCGACCGGGCCGTATTTGTCCTCGGCCGCGGCGATCAGCGCCTTGATGTCTTCTTCGAGCCCGACGTCGCCGGTCACGGCGAGGCCATCGATGTCGCCCGCGACCTTTGCCAGCTTGTCGCGCGAAGACTTCAGGTCGGCGACGACAACGCCTCGCGCACCGGCCTCCGAGTAGGCGCGCGCCACCGCCTCGCCGATGCCGCTCGCCGCTCCCGTGACGACGCAAACCTTGCCTTTGACGTGCATGCCGCAGCCTCCCTTCGATTCGTTTGGTTGATTTCTAGTTCTTGTAGAGCCCCCTCTCGCGCGCCTGGCGGATCGCCAGCGCGCCCATGAAGTCGAGCATCGGGGTCGAAAGTCCGGCGGCGCGCGCGAATGCGGCGGGTGCGCGGACCAGCGCATCGATCTCCATGGCGCGGCCGAGTTCGTAATCCTGCAGGATCGACGGCTTGTGGTCCGGCGCCGGGCCGGAGCGGGTGACGCGCTTGACCTCGGGGTAGGCGCTTTGCGCGACATTGCCGGCCTCGTCGAGCAGGCGCGGCACGACATCGGCCAGCGCGGGGTCGTCGCGCACGGCGCGCGCAGTTTGCCCGGTCAACAGGCACAGCACCGACATCGACATGTTGGTCAGGAGTTTCGACCACACCGTCTCCCTGATTTCCTTCACGTCTGGCGATTCGATCGCGGCCGCGTTGAGCGCCGCGCGCAGCCGTGCGATCCGCTCGCTCGGACGGTCGTCGCATTCGCCGATCAGAAGCCGGTTGCGCTCCGGCGACAGGTTCGCAGCGACGCCCGGTGCAATGATTTCGTTGGACGAAAACACCACGCCGCCGACGATCCGCTCTCTCGGGATCGCCGCGCGCAGGCGGCCGCCGGGATCCAGAAACGCCAGATCCGGAACGGGAGGGTGTCTTGCGGAAAGCCCGATATCGTACCACCAGGGAATGCCGTTTTGCGCGAACACCACGGCGGTATCGTCGCCGAGCAGGGGTTGAAGGCTGGTAGCGAGGCTGGGCAGGCCGGTCGCCTTCAATGTGCAGATGACGGCATCCTGCGGCCCAAGCGCGGCGGGATCATCGGACGCTCGCACCCTGGCCTTGAATTCGGCGGCTCCAACCCGCAGCGTCAGCCCGTTCGCCTTCACCGCATCGAGATGCGCGCCGCGCATCACGCAGGCAACATCATGCCCTGCCAGCGCGAGCCGCACCGCAAAATGGCTGCCGACGGCGCCCGCACCGAAAACGCATATCCGCATTGAATGATTGTCCTGCCGAGGGAGATGGAGAGGGGCAGTTTCCACAAGCTTGCTCCGCGGCGCAACCAGTGATGTGGTTTGCATCGCTGGCATGGCGAAACAGGATGGATCAATCTCCGCCGCTTCGGCATATTGCCGGCACGATCATCATGACAAGGGGCCGCCGATGACTGCCAATCCGGTTTTGTGGGCGCTCGATGAGCGCGGTGTCGCCACCGTCACGCTGAACCGTCCCGAGGTCAACAACGCCTATGATGCCGGGCTGATCAACGGCGTGCTCGCGGCGATGGAGGAACTCGGCAGCAAGCCGAACCTCCGTGTCGTCGTCCTCAAGGGCAACGGCAAGCATTTCCAGGCCGGAGCGGACCTGAAATGGATCAACGGCGTGCGGCCGAAATCGGCGGCTGACAATGAAGCGGTGTCGCGCGCCACGTTTGAAGCCGTCCAGCGGCTGAATACGCTGCCGATCCCGACAGTGGCGCTGGTGCAGGGCGGCTGTTTCGGCGGCGGCACCGGCGTGATCTCCGCCTGCGACGTCGTGATCGCCGCCGACAATGCGCTGTTCTCGATCACCGAAGTGCGCTGGGGACTGACGGCCGCCATCATCATCCCGCAGCTTTGCGACGCGATCGGCGTGCGGCAGGTCCGCCGCTACGCGCTGACCGGCGAGCGCTTCGGCGCGGCCGATGCCCGCCGCATCGGGCTGGTGCATGAGGTGGTGCCGCTGGCCGAACTGGAAGCCGCGGGCGCAAAGGTCGTGGAGCAGTTGCTCGCCAACGGCCCGCAGGCCATGGCCGAGACCAAGGCGCTGGCGCTGGAAAGTTCGTTTGGCGGCATGAGTGTTGATGACGATGCCTACGCGCGGCTGGTGCAGATGCATTCGGACCGGCGGCAGACCGACGAGGCGTCGGAGGGATTGGCCTCGTTCGCGGAGAAGCGCGCCGCGAACTGGGGGGCGGGAGGGGAGTAAGTTCTCCTGCGCGCCGATGCGTCTGAGACAGCAGTAGCGGGCGCGGCGGAGTTTGCTATATTGGAGCCATGACAGCGAAAGATCTCGAAGAACTCATTGAGCGCGTTCGGCACTGGCCCAAGGAGCGCCAGGAGGATGCGGCAGAAGTCCTGCTCGAAATGGAGCGGCAGGACACAAGCGGTTATCGCTTGACCGGTGCTCAAGCCCGGGAGGTGGTCCGCATCCAGCAGAGTATTCGCGAGGGTCGGGGAACGCTTGCAACGGATGAGCAGATGGCGGCACTTTGGAAGTCATGCGGCCTGTAAGGCTGCGCTTCACTGAGGAAGCGCGGGATCCTATTGCGGCAATTTACAGCTACATCAAAGATCGCAATTCCGCTGCGGCCACACAGGTCGCTGCCCGAATCCGTTCAGCTGCCAGCCAGCTGGCTGAATTTCCGCGTATGGGACATGTCGGCCGCGTCCCGGATACCCATGAATGGGTCGTGCGTGGCTTGCCCTATATTATCGTCTATCAAACCGGCGCGGACGAGGTGCTGATCCTGGGCGTATTCCATGCAGCCCAGGATCGACAACAAGAATGATGCTGCTATCACAGGAGTAGAATTTGTCATCCAAGCGTATCGCCATCGCCGGGCTGGGCGAGATCGGCAAAACCCTGGCGCGCAAGCTTGCGCAGGGTATGCCGGGTCTCACCCTCTCGGCAATCGTTGCAAGGGATCAGGCCAAGGCGCGAGCCTGGCTCGACGGCGAAGGCATCGCCTGTCCACTGATCTCGCTCGACGATCTGCCTGAGCATGCCGACCTTGTCGTCGAATGCGCGCCGGCGGCGATCCTCGACCAGATTTGCCGGCCGATGCTTGGCGCCGGCAAGCAAGTCATGGTTTTGAGCTCCAGTGCGCTGCTGCCGCGTCCCGAACTCATCGAACTCGCGCGCGACCGAGGGGGCCAGATCATCGTGCCGACCGGGGCCCTGATCGGGTTCGATGCGGTTACGGCTGCCGCCGAAGGCACGATCAGCTCGGTGCAGATGATCACCCGCAAGCCGCCGACGGGCCTGGCCGGTGCGCCTTACCTGATCGAAAAGGGAATCTCGCTCGACGGGCTGAAGTCCGCGCTATGCGTCTTCAAGGGTTCGGCGCGGGATGCCGCCGCGGCATTTCCGGCCAATGTCAACGTCGTGGCTGCGCTGTCGCTGGCAGGTATCGGCCCCGACCGCACGACCATCGAGATCTGGGCCGATCCGGCGGTGAGCCGGAACTGCCATCAGATCAAGGTCGAGTCCGACTCGGCCTCGTTCGCGATGTCGATCGAGAATATTCCCTCGGAGAACCCGAAGACAGGTCGCATCACCGCGCTTTCGGTGATCGCGGCGTTGCGCAAGCTCACGTCGCCGCTGCAGGTCGGCACCTGAGCGCCGGCCCCGACAAGGCGACCAGATCGCCGAAATACCTCAGGAGGTCTGGCTGCTATCTGCAATCTTTTCCTTGAGCGCTTCGCAGGTTTTGCGAACCTGTTCGGTCAGGAACGAACAATCCTCGATGCGCTTGAAGATCCGCTTGGCATCTTCACGATAGGCCGCAGCGGTTTCGTGCATGTAGGCAATGGCCAGGTGCACCTCGGCGGTCATCGCCTCGCACTTCCGGGCCGCGTCGATCATTTCGGCGCCCATCGCCTCGATTTCCTTGGCTGCGGCTTCATAGTCGCGCACCACCGCCTCGGCGCTGAGCGCTCCGACGCGCGGAACACCGTCCTGGTGCTCGACATAGTCCGGCATCGGTCCGGTCTGTACCGGCGGCGCCTTGATCGACGGCAACGGCGCACGCTCCGGCATGGCCGCCGCGATATCGGATTCGAGCTTGGCGAGGTCCGCCAAGCGGCCGTCGTTCTGATCTTGATTGGTCGTCATGGGTCGTCTCTCCTTTTACGAAACAAGTAAGAATCTCGATCGATCACTCGACGGCCGTCCGGGCCAGACGTTGCGACTGATGCACTGCGGAACTCGAGATCGAGGGGCGATTCTTGGCAGGCGTGAACAGCGGCGTCGCGACGGGTTCGCTCGCGACGCTTCCCCGCGCCTGAAGCGCGGCGGATGGCATCCCATAGAAATCGCGCTCCGCCGCGGCATCACCCGGCGCGTTCGCGCGAATGCGATTCTCGGAAGTATTTGCAAGACCCGCAAAGTGCAGCGGGGCCGGATATTCCGGAGTGGACGACTGGTCGCGTCGCAGGAACAACCTGCCGCAGAAACCCAGAAGGACAAGCGCGCTTCCGGCCGACGCCAGCAGAATCCCCAGCGCATCGGCAGGCGACGATGCATTGGCGACGAGCTGATCGCCGGCTGCGCTCGCACTGGCTGGCAACAGTGATACTGCGGCGAAAAAAATGCCTGCCATCACCGAGAGTAATGATGTTTGCGTTCGACGAAACATTCTGGAAAGTCTCTACAACCCGACAATTCTCGATAGATGGTTTGCCACGCGTTAAGCCTGGCGCTGTTACACCATCCCTTTTAGCTGACGACCCAAGCACTTGTGCCATTAAACAGGGCTTAACCTTAAGACCGGCATTTTCGCGCAACCGTTAACCGGTTCATGGTTAACGCCAGCGGCATACGGGCAATATCGCCGCGCTTCTGATGGAAGCGAGGTTGCTGCGCTGGCGGTGAACTGTCGTCCCGGCCTTGAGCCGGGACCCATGCCGCGTGATCTATCGATGACGCGCGAGTCTACTGATCTTGATCGACCGTCATTGTGAGGAGCGATAGCGACGAAGCAATCCATCCTTCCGTTGCCGCAAGATGGATTGCTTCGCTTCGCTCGCAATGACGGCGGAGGAGCCGTCAGTTACTTCACGCGTTGCCGCGGTCCTCGCGGAAGAGATCGAGCTTCTGCTGCACCGGGCGGTCGGAGAACGAGAACAGCACCGCGTCGGCCTCGGCCTCGTGCGTGACCCAGTGCCAGCTCGGCACCACGAACAAATCGCGCGCGCCCCATTCGAAGGTCTGGTCGCCGACCCGGGTACGGCCCTTGCCTTCGATCGCGGCGAACACGGTGGCGTCAGTGGAGCGGTAGCGCGCGGTCTTGAAGCCCTTCGGCAGCAACTGGATAAAGGTGCCGATCGTCGGCATCGCGAAATCGCCGGTCTCGGGATTGGAGAATTTCAGCTTCAGCCCGTGGCAGGCGTCCCACTCGTTACGCGTCTTCGCCTGTTCCAGCGCCTCGCGCGTATGGCTGTAAGGATAATTGAAGATCGGCGAAGTCTTTGACGACCGCTTCTCGTCGACCGGCAGCAGGTTGTGGCCGTAGCGGGCGAAGCTGTCGCCGGCCGGCTTGGATATCTTCTGCTGATCCTCATTCGATCCTTCGGCAAAGGACGCGTCGAAGAACTGCACCATCGGGATGTCGAGCCCGTCGAGCCAGAACATCGGCTCGCTGGTCTCGTTGGAATGGTCATGCCATGTCATCGACGGCGTGATGACGAAATCGCCGGGCTCCATCAGCGTCCGCTCGCCGTCGACCGCGGTTGCCGCGCCCTTGCCTTCGAGCACGAAGCGCAGCGCCGACTGGCTGTGGCGGTGCGCCGGCGCGATGTCGCCGGGCACCACCATCTGCACGCCGGCAAACAGCGAGGTCGTGATTTTCGATTGGCCGCGCAGGCCTGGATTTTCCAGCACCAGCACCCGCCGCTCGGCTTCCTTGGCGGTGATCAGCTTGCCTGCTTCCGTCATGTAGTCGCGGATCGAATCGAACTTCCACAGATGCGGCCGGCACGCGCTCCTCGGCTCCGGCGTGATCAGGTCGCTCATCACGTTCCACAGTGCGGAGAGATTTTCGCCGTCGATCTTCTTGTAGAACGCCTCGCGCTCCGGAGTCTTCTGCACGGCTTCCATGGCCAGCTCCCGCTATTTTTTGTTCGTCTCAGGATTGACAGTATACTTACAATATATGTAGCGTCAACGTCGGCCTATCAGGGCGTAACGATAGACTGCCGCGGAGGTTCCGATGAAGCTGCATGGCTATTTCCGCAGTGCCGCGGCATACCGGGTCAGGATCGCGCTCAATCTCAAGGCGCTCTCAGCTGAGCACTTGCCGCACCATCTCCGCAAGGGCGAGCAATGCGCCCCGGCCTATCTCGCGATCAACCCTCAGGGCTTCGTTCCGGCGCTGGAGAACGACGCCGGGGCTATCCTTACCCAGTCGCTCGCGATCGTCGAATGGCTGGATGAGACCCATCCCGAACCGGCGTTGTTGCCAAAGGATCCGCTGCAGCGGGCAAAGGCGCGCGCCTTCGCGATGGCGCTCGCCTGCGACACCCACCCGGTGCAGAATCTGAAAGTACTGAACCGCCTGCGGCAGCTCGGCCTGCCGGAGGAAAAGGTGACGGAGTGGGCAGCCTGGGTCAACCGCGAGGGCCTTGTGGCCTGCGAGGCCCTGATCGCCGACGAGAAGGGGCCGTTCTGCTTCGGCGCGACGCCGACCATCGCCGATCTTTGCCTGGTGCCGCAGCTTGCCAATGCGCGGCGCTTCGGCGTCGACGTTTCCGCCTTTGCGCGCCTGCTCAAGGCCGAGGCCGCGGCGAGAGAGATGAAGGCGTTTGCGGACGCCGCGCCGGACAAGCAGCCCGATGCCGAGTAAGCCTTCACCCATCACCATGGACGCGGTCTACACCGCGCCGGGCTATCTGTTCCGGCGGATGCAGCAGATCGCGGTCTCGATCTTCGTGGAAGAGTGCAAGGCGTTCGACCTGACGCCGGTGCAATATGCTGCGCTGGTGGCGATCCATACCCATCCCGGCATCGACGCGACGCGGCTGTCGGCGGTGATCGCATTCGACCGTTCCACATTGGGCAATGTCATCGAACGGCTGGAGAGCAAGAACCTGGTCGAGCGCAAGCCGTCCCGCGGCGACAAGCGCGTCAAGCTGCTCTATCTCACGAAGTCGGGCGCGGCCGCGCTGCGCGAGATCATGCCGTTGGTGGATCGGGCGCAGGCGCGGATGCTGCAGCCGCTGAAGCCGGCGGGTCGCAAAACCCTGCTGGCGCTGATGACTCAGCTGGTCGATCTCAACAACGAGGCCTCGCGCGTGCCATTGCGCGCCGAGGACGCGCTTGAGCATCTGGGAAAGTCGGGCTGATGGACAGACGACCGGTGCTGATTGCAGGTGGTGGTATCGGCGGCCTAGCCACGGCCCTGGGGCTGGCGCAAAAAGGCTTCCGTTCGATTCTGCTGGAAAAGTCCGCGGCACTCGGCGAAATCGGCGCGGGCATCCAGCTCGGGCCGAACGCGTTCCACGCCTTCGACTATCTCGGCGTCGGCGAGGCCGCGCGCGGCATGGCCGTCTATATCGATCAACTCCGGCTGATGGATGCGCTGTCGGCCGAGGAGATCACCCATGTCGATCTGGGTGAGCCGTTCCGCGCCCGCTTCGGCAACCCCTATGCGGTGGTGCATCGCGGCGACCTGCACGGCGTCTTCCTGCGCGCCTGTCAGGACCATGAACTGATCGAACTGCGCGTGAGCAGCGAGGTGACTGGCTACGATCAGGACGGCTCATCGGTGACGGCGCGGCTGGCAAACGGCGAGCGCGTTACGGGATCGCTTTTGATCGGCGCCGACGGGCTGTGGTCCAACGTCCGCAAGCAGGTCGTCGCGGACGGTTCGCCGCGGGTGTCCGGCCACACGACGTACCGCTCGGTGATTCCGACCGAGCAGATGCCGGAGGATCTGCGCTGGAACGCGGCCACGCTGTGGGCCGGGCCGAAATGCCACATCGTGCATTATCCACTCTCGGGCTGGAAGGTGTTCAACCTCGTCGTCACCTACCACAACGACGCGCCGGAGCCGGTGGCGGGCAAGCCAGTGTCCGATGAAGAAGTGATGCTGGGCTTCGGGCATGTGCATCCACGCGCGCAGGAAATCATCCGCCACGGCAGGAACTGGCGGCTGTGGGTGCTGTGCGACCGCGATCCGGTCGAGCACTGGGTCGACGGCCGCGTCGCGCTGCTCGGCGACGCCGCGCATCCGATGCTGCAATATTTCGCGCAAGGCGCCTGCCAGGCGATGGAGGACGCGGTGTGCCTGTCGCACATGCTGGCGCAGCATGATGATTTTGCGCAGGCGCTGGAGGCCTATCGTGCCCAGCGTTTCCTGCGCACCGCAAAAGTGCAGTTGATGTCGCGGGCGATCGGCGAGCACATCTATCACCCGGCCGGCGGACACGCCCGTCTGCGCAACGCGATCATGGGCGCGAAGACGTCGGAGCAGTGGTACGCCGACTTGGCGTGGCTGTATGGCGGAACGGGGCTGGCGGGGTAGCGCCAAAAACTCCGCCGTCCGTCCCGGCCTCGAGCCGGGACTCATACGCCGCAGCCTCTCGCTTTCGGTCGGTCGGAGTTGATACCTCCCGAACAACCAGGGCCGGTGGCTATGGGTCCCGGGTCAAGCCCGGGACGCCGCCGCATCTGTTCAAGCGACCTCGGCTACATCTTCAGCAACGCCTGCCGGTCGATCTTGCCGGTGCCGGTTTTCGGCAGCTCCTCGATGAACCGGATCTCGCGCGGATATTTGTACGGCAGCAATTTCGCCTTCACATAATCCTGCAGCGTCTTCGTGACGTCGTTCGGATCGAACTCGCTCCTGTTCATCACCACGATCGCCTTCAGTGTCATGCGCCGATCCGGCAATTCCGCCGCGAACACCGCGCATTCCCTGATGTCGGGGTGTTCGGCGAGGCACAATTCGACTTCGAGCGGGTAGACCCATTGGCCGGAGATCTTGATCAGGTCGTCCGCGCGGCCGCGGAAGAAGTGGAAGCCGTCGCTGTCGCGGACGAAGCGGTCGCCGGTGTAGATCCACCCCTCCTCACGGATCGTCTCGGAGGACTTGTCCGGCCGGTTCCAGTACAGCGGCGTATTGGAATCGCCGCGTACCCACAAAATACCTTCCTCGTCGTCGCCGACCTCGCGGCCGTCCTTGTCTCGGAGCAGGATCTCGTAGCCGGGCACGCGCAGGCCGGCGGCGCCGAGCTTCTTCCGCTCCGGGCGGTTGGAGAGATAGATGTGCAGGACTTCGGTGGAGCCGAGCCCCTCGACGATCTCGATTCCCGTCAGCGCCTTCCAGCCATTAAAGACTTCGGCCGACAGTATCTCGGCGGCCGACAGCGCCATGCGCAGCGAGGAGAAGTCGGTGACCGACGCACCGTCGGCCTTGGTCAGTGAAGTGTAGAGCGTCGGCAATCCAAAGAATACGGATGGCCGGTATTTCTCGATAGCCTCGAAAATCGTCGCCGGCTTGGGCTGGCCGGGGAGCAGCAGCGTCGCCGCGCCGACCGCGAACGGGAAGGTGATGGCATTGCCAAAACCATAGGCGAAGAAGATCTTCGGCACCGAGAAGCAGATGTCGTCAGGTGCAAGCTTGAGCACGTTGCGCGCGAACGCCTGCTCGCTGTAGGCCATGTCGTGCTGCAGATGCACGATGCCCTTGGGGCGTCCGGTCGATCCGGAGGAATACATCCAGAACGCCATCTCGTCGCGCGTGGTGTCGGCTTCAGGCAGATCGGTTGGGAATCCCTGCAGCCATTGCGCAGCGGCGAAGCTGCTTGGCACCGCATGTTCGCCAGCGTCGCCATTGACCACGATCAGAGTCCGCAGCGGTGTGTCCTTGCAGGCCTCAGTGCTGAACCGCGACGCAAACTCGGCCTCGGCGACCGCCACGGCAGCGCCGGCGTCGGAGAGATAGAATTGCAGCAGGTCCGGTGGCGTCAGCGTGTTGATCAGCAGCGGCACGAAGCCCGCACGCACC